>CAIYZD010000342.1 GCA_903930585.1 uncultured Geobacteraceae bacterium
ATTGCTTTCCATTGCCCATCCAACGTGTAACCGGCAGCTGGCACAAGGCAATGGATATGAGGATGAAGCGATAGGTTCTGTCCCCAGGTATGTAGCACGGCTACACTTCCACTTTCGACGCCATAGTGGGTATAACCAAACAAGCGGAGCGTATGCCATACTGCCAAAAAAAACAACTCGTAATAGAGTCGTGGACTATGAAGACTCAGCACATTTAACTGATGCGGCGCAGTAAATATGACATGAAAATGCTTGACAGGTAACGTATTGCGCACCAAATCATCGACCCAGAAAGCTTGTTTGGCTGCCTGGCATTTTGGGCAATGACGGTCGCCACAACTGTTGTAACTATATCTTACAGTTCCACAACTATCGCAAGCCTCTTCGTGTCCACCCAGGGCAGCTGTGCGGCAACTCACTATACTGTTGAGTACTTTTACCTGCCGCAGATTAAGTCTTTCTGAAACAGTGAGTTGATTACCGAACTGCCTTACCACATCGGCCAGTTCAAACTTTGTTTTCATCGTTGAACTTATAAAGCCTGTCCAGTGGACTATGAGGCTTTATTAACGGGCATTGGGCTACATGCAGATAAATCATGGTGGTGGTAATTTCGGCATGACCAAGCAGTTCTTTAAGGGTCACGATGTTAAGTCCCTGTTCCAGCAGATGAGTGGCATACGAATGACGTAGCGAGTGCAGGTTTACATCCTTGGTAATGGAAGTCTTTTTCAGCGTTTCGCGCATCACCCACGAAAGCCCTTTTACGCTGTAACGGCCATCAGGCTCTTTGCCATTGAACAGCCAGATGTGAGGATTTTCGGCTTGCAGATACTTTTTCAAACCGGCAGCCATATACTCCGAAAGTGGAACGATACGGTCTTTCTTAAATTTACTTTGCCGTATATGAATAGTTTTCCGCTCGAAGTCAATATCCGATATTTTCAGATTGATAACTTCCCCTCCGCGAAGCCCTGCCGAATAGATCAGGGTTAGCACAATGCGGTGTTTAAGCAACGTTGGGGCAGCAAAAAGTACCCTGAGTTCCTGCACATTCAGGATAACGGGCAGCTTAGCCTCCTTTTTCAATGAAGGTAGAGCAATGGCATTTTTGTTCATCCCCATCAGGCGGAAATAGTAGCGCAGTCCGTAAACCATATGTTTAAAACTACTGCGTGAAGGCGATTTGGGATCCAATGCCAATGAAACCAGGTACTCGTTGATTTCCTCAGGATCGGCAAGTTCCGGAAGTTTGCCAAAATGAATTACTATCAACGCGATGCGGCGAATGTAATTCATTAATGTACTTTTGCTTTGCCCACGCAATGTAACCTGTTGATCCATTTTCCGGACAACATTCTCGAACTCAGGAACAAGCACGATGGCCTGTTCCACAATGGTAAAACCCGATTTCTTTCTCATAATCAAGAATTTTTGTTGTGAATAATTCCTGAATAACGGAAAGAATCGGGTATTTTTGATTTAGATATCCCGCGTAGGCGGGATTTAGTTCAACA
>CAIYZD010000343.1 GCA_903930585.1 uncultured Geobacteraceae bacterium
GGCGGAGGTATTTCGGTGAGTGCGCACCGAAACGGGAAGGTCATTGACGTAAACAATTCCCTGGATGGCGACGGCCCCTTTTCTCCGGAGCGCGCCGGGGTTCTGCCGGCCGGTGACCTGGTCAAACTCTGTTTCAGCGGGGAGTATTCAAGGGAGCAGATACTCAGGCTCCTGCAGGGTGGCGGGGGGCTGGCGGCCTACCTGGGGACGGCGAGCGGCCTTGAAATCGAGAAAAGAATCGCAGGGGGTGATACTGTCGCTGCTGAGGTGTTTGAAGCGATGTGCTATCAGATAGCAAAAGAGATCGGCGCCTGCGCCGCCGTATTGGAGGGGCGGGTGGACGCTATTGCGCTTACCGGCAGCCTGGCCTATTCCAAAAGAGTTACCGAAAGTTTGGAGAAAAAAATCGCGTTCATTGCCCGGGTCATTCCGGATCCGGGCGAAAACGAGATGGAAGCCCTGGCGGCCGGCGCCATGCGGTATCTGAACGGTGAAGAAGAATTGTCCGTATACTGAGGAAGTCATATGTGGGGTGAGTATTATTTCCTGACGGCGAGCGCTACTCCCGTTACGGTGACACACATGCCGGCAACGGCAAGCATGCCTAAACGCTCGCCGAAGACCAGGAAAGCCAGCAGTGAGGTGACCGGGGGCACTAGATAAAACAGGCTTGCGATCCGTGACGCTGCGCCGTGACGAATGAGAATATTGAGCAGACTGATGGCGCCGAGAGACAGAACCAGCACCAGCCAGGCCATTGCGAACAGAAGAGTGGCGGTCCATCGTACCTGCATTGTTTCAGTCAGGGGCGCTGCAAACGCCATTACGAGGGCCGACGCGGCGAACTGGATGACACCGCCACTCCGCAGATCCATGGCGGAGCAGAACCGCTTCTGATAGAGGGTTCCGGCAGTGATACCGAACAGGGCCAGTATCGATAGCAATACCCCCAGGCGATTGCCACCGGCAAACGAAATCTTATCCAGTAATACCAGCAGTACACCCACCAGGCCGAGACCAAATCCGAACCATTGCCGGCCACTCACTTTTTCCCCCAGCAGTCGCCCGGCGACTACGGCGGTAAAGAGTGGCTGCAAACCGACGATCAGCGACACGATTCCGGAAGGGACCCCTTGATAGATGGCCGAAAACACGCCACCTATATAGATTGCGTTAACCATCACGCCGGCCACGGCGATATGAACCGCCTGAACAGGGCTTGCCGGCCAGGGGGCGCGAGTCGCCAGAGCAAACGCCAGGAGCAGCACCGTAACGATACCATAGCGCCAGAGTAGAAAAGTAAATGGCTCCGCATAGGGCAATCCGAGCTTGCCGCCGATGAAACCGGTACTCCAGAGTATGACAAACAAAACGGGTGTCGCAATCTGCCAGTAACTGTCCCGTGGCAGGGTGGAAGTTGTCATGCGTGATACCTCATGAGTGGCTCACACCACACCAATGATCGGTTACAAGTTCATGGTCAATGGGCCATTAACACCGGCAGTGTCATGTGATCGAAAAAACCTTTGGCAACCGGGCCAAGATCGTATTTTCCGCGGTGCTTTTGAGCATAAACACCCATGACGATCAGGTCGCAGGAATGCTCCCACGCATAATCCATCAATAAATTGGCCACGGGAATCGATTTCATTGTTATGTGAGTTTCCTTGACCTTGATGGCATGACGCTCCAGATTGGTACGGATGCCCCCCTCCGTTCCGGTTTCGAACCATTGTTGTGCATCGGGATCCTTTATCGACAGCGCGAACACCTCTTCGGCATTCAGCAAAAAAGGGAGCGCGTCATTCACCGCCCGTGCCGAGGCGCGTCCGGCTTTCCATGCAACAATAACCCGCTTGCCGACCGAGTCGAATGTTCCGGCGTACGGGACTACGAGAACCGGTCGGCCGGCTCCCATGATAATCCGTTGGGGCAGGTCGGGAGGAACACCCCATTGCTTCTTGCCCGGATCGATCTGGCCGACGATGATCAAATCTTTGGAGTGTGCGTAATAATTGAGGACTTCAGCCATATCAAGGCCTACGGTTGCCCAATCGACGGAAGACCATTCAGCTTTGACATCCGTACCACCGGTCTTCAACTCAAACATCGCTTTCGCCTGATCCTCATCGTACTTCATCTGTTCGTCTTGCGGTGCGTACGGCGGATGGGTGATGACGTAAAGTCCGGTCAACTGTGCCCCATGTTCCCTGGCAAGTTTCAGTGCAAGTTCAAGCCTGTTTGCACATTGTGGTGAATTATCGATATGAACGAGAATATCTTTGAACTTCATCGGAGCCCCCCGGCTGTTAGTGGTAGCGGAACGGAATTGGAACTACGGTTGCGCAACGCGCACGCCGACCCATTTTTCCAGAACAGAAAGATTGCCAAGCAGTTCCGAGCATGCGGCGTTATGCACAACGCGACCCCGTTCCAGGACTATGGCGCGCTGCGTCAGGCGCAAAGCCTGTTCAACGTGCTGCTCAACAAGAATCAGAGACTGTCCTTCGTCGCGGATCATTTGCTCGATTGAAAGGCAAAGTTCCTCGACAATTACCGGAGCGAGCCCTTCCAGCGGTTCGTCAAGCAATAACAATTTCGGATTGAGCATCAGGGCGCGTCCAATTGCCAGCATCTGCTGCTCGCCACCCGATAGTTGGTTGCCGAAATTCTTGCGCCGTTCCTGAAGGCGCGGGAACAGGGCATAGATGGATTTCAAATCCCATCTCCCCGGCAAGGCGGTTACCACCAGGTTCTCCTCGACGGTCAGCGACGGAAAGATTTCACGTTCCTGCGGGACCCAACCGAGGCCGGCGCGTGCCCGGGCGTGCGGAGCCATTGTTGCCAGATCCTGTCCACGCCAGCGTGCCGAGCCGCGATGCAGTTTGGTATGCCCCATGATCGTCAACAATAATGAGCTTTTGCCGACGCCGTTGCGACCAAGCAGCGCAATGCTTTCTCCTTCGGCAATTGTCAGTGAACAGTCATCGATAATGATCGCCTCGCCATATCCGGCAAAAACATTTTCAAATGCTAACATCTCAGTGCCCCTTTCCCAGATACACTTCGCGCACCCTGGGATCTTCAGCAATCTCGGTCGGTGTGCCGGTAACCAGCTCCTCGCCGTTCACGAGAACCGTGATGCGATCAGCAAAGTTAAACACAAGGTTCATGTCATGCTCGATCAAAAGGATACTGATATCTTTAGGTAAATTATTCAGCACCTCGAACAGTTCGTCGCTCTCACCTTCCGGTACGCCGGCGGCCGGTTCATCCAGCAGAAGAACCTTCGGCTTTGCCGCCAGCGCCAGCGCCATTTCGAGCAGACGCTGTTTTCCGTAGGCGAGTGTGTGCGTTTCGACAAGGCAATCATTGGCAAGGTTGAGCTGTTCCAGCAAATCATACGCCTCGTCTATCACCGCACTGCAACGTGATACCCTGAAAAATCTCCGTTTCAGAATGTTCAGCCTGGAGCGTTCACGGACGCATATGGCATTTGTCACCGCCTCCAGCGGCGTTAGCTGAGGGAATAACGTATTGATCTGGAATGTTCGCGATAAGCCGCGCCTGACCCGTTCATTTGAGGGAATCCGTGTGATATCCTCGCCGTCAAGCCATACCGAACCACTTGAGGGGTGGAGCACCCCGGTCAACTGGTTGATCAGGGTGGTCTTTCCGGCTCCGTTCGGGCCGATCAGTGCGTGGCGCGCACCTGGTGCAAGTGACAGGTTAACGTTTTTTGTAACAATGAGTCCACCGAAGGCTTTCCAAAGGTCCCGCGTCTGAAGAATGGCGTTCATGGCTGCTCCTTGTTGCGCCGGTTTCCGATTGCGTGCGCCAGTCGGCTGAATCCGCCCAGAATACCACTCCGCAGATAGAGTGTCATGACGATAAGAAGGATACCGAGAAAGAATTGCCAATACTGCGGGTTGAGATTGGAAAGTCGGTCCTGTACGAGCATGAAGACCGCCGCACCGATAAAGCCGCCGTACATTGTCGCCGTACCGCCAATAATCAGTATTATCAGCAGGTCTGCCGAACGCTGAAAACTGAGGACA
>CAIYZD010000344.1 GCA_903930585.1 uncultured Geobacteraceae bacterium
ACGCGGCATCGAGGATATTTATGAGCTTACCTATTTCCGCAAGGATGGCAGTCGTTTCCCGGCGGTAGTGTCTGTCACGGCGCTGCGCGATGCACAAGATGCCATCATCGGTTACCTGCTGATCGGTACCGACAACACCGCACGCAAGCAGGCGGAAGAAGCGTTGCTGAAGGCGGGAGCGTTGCAGAGCGCCATTTTCAACAGCGCCAACTTTTCGAGTATCGCCACCGACGCGAAGGGAGTTATCCAGATCTTCAACGTCGGCGCCGAACGAATGCTCGGCTACACGGCGGCCGAAGTCATGAACAAGATCACACCGGCCGACATTTCCGATCCGCAGGAAGTAATCGCCCGCGCCAAAGCGCTCAGCGCCGAACTCGAAACTCCGATTACTCCCGGATTCGAGGCATTGGTGTTCAAGGCATCGCGCGGCATAGAGGATATTTACGAACTGACCTATATTCGCAAAGACGGCAGCCGCTTCCCGGCAGTCGTGTCGGTCACGGCCCTGCGCGATGCGCAGGACATGATCATAGGTTATCTGCTGATCGGCACCGACAATACGGCACGCAAGCAGATCGAAGCGGAGCAGATGCAGCTCAGCCAGCGCCTGCGCGACCATCAGTTCTATACTCGCTCCCTGTTTGAATGCAACATCGACGCAATAATGACTACTGATCCGTTCGGCATTATCACCGATGTCAACAAACAGATGGAGGTGCTCTCCGGATGTACCCGCGATGAACTGATCGGCGCTCCGTTCAAAAAATATTTTACCGACCCGGATCAGGCCGAAACCAGTATCAAACTGGTGCTGAGTGAAAAGAAAGTCACCAACTACGAACTCACCGCACGCGCCAGAGACGGCAAGGAGACGGTTGTCTCCTTCAATGCGACGACGTTCTATGACCGGGATAGAAAACTGCAGGGGGTATTTGCCGCTGCGCGTGACGTTACGGAGCGCAAGCGCCTGGATCAGGTACTGCAGGAAAAGAATGTAGAGCTGGAAAACGCCTGGTCTGTTGCAGAAAAAACCAACCTTGCGAAATCCGAATTTCTGGCAAACATGAGCCACGAACTGCGCACTCCGCTCAACTCTATAATAGGTTTTTCCGAGGTATTGCAAGATCAGTTGTTTGGCCAAATAAATGAAAAACAGCAGGATTATGTAAGAAATATACTCACCAGCGGAAGACACCTTCTCTCACTGATAAATGACATCCTCGATCTCTCCAAAGTGGAATCCGGAAAGATGGAACTTGATCTGAGTACCTTTTCGCTTCGGGAATTATTGGAAGCTTCTCTGATGATGCTCAGGGAAAAGGCTTTGAAAGGAGCGATCAACCTCCGTATTGATCTTGCTCCGGAAGCTGAAACGAACATTGAGGCTGACCAGAGAAAACTGAAGCAGATCATGTTCAACCTGGTGTCGAATGCGGTTAAATTCACCCCTACCGGCGGAACGGTAGACATAAGTGCCGTGAGAGATGGCAACTTCATCAAAATCGCCGTAGCCGACACCGGCATCGGGATAAAAGGTGAAGATATTCCACGGCTTTTCCAGGCATTCACCCAACTTGAAGCGGTCTATACCAAGGGATTCGAAGGGACCGGCCTCGGCCTGGCGTTAACCAGACAGCTCGTGGAACTGCACGGCGGCAGGGTTTGGGTAGAGAGCGAAATCGGCATGGGAAGCAGGTTCTGCCTGACTATTCCGCTCACACAGGCTGCGACCGGCGAACTCTCTGTTCACCAGTCTGATCTCTCACCGGAAAGCGGCAATACGGTCCTGTTGATCGAGAACGATCCGCTTACGCTGGCTGCACTTAAAAACGCTCTGCAAAGCAAAGGATATCGGGTGTTGCGGTCGAACACCGGAGAGAATGGCATCGAGATGGCGCGGCGCGACAGACCCGACCTGATAGTCCTCGACCTGATGATGTCCGGTGTGAATGGCTTTGATGTTGCTGACCGGCTACAAGATGACGATGCAACCGCGAACGTACCGATTCTGGTACTGACCGCTATGGAGCTCTCGACTTCCAACCGGGCACGACTGGCGGGAAAGGTCTGGCAGATTGCCGAAAAAGGGAGTCTTTCAACGCAAAATTTCATCATTCTGGTGGAAACCGCCATCGGCTCAAAAGTAAAACCTTCAATTACCGGAGATACCGATCATTGAAAACATTGACAACAATGGCTGAATCCGGAGGAACGCCATGAATCAATCTGTAACAAGAGTTCTTTGTGTCGATGACGAACCTCTCAATCTCAGTCTGCTGGAGGCCATGCTGTCTCCCCGCGGATATGACGTGGTGATGGCGGAAAACGGCCCTGAAGCATTGGAAAAAATCCGGACGGAAGCTATCGACATCTGCCTTCTGGACGTAATGTTGCCCGGAATGGATGGGTTTGAGGTCTGCCGCCGCATCAAATCCGATACTGAGAAAGATACTGTTCCGGTTATCATGATCACTGCTTTGGCTGACATGAAAAATCGCATCAGGGGAATCGAGGCCGGGGCGGAAGATTTCATTACCAAGCCGTTTAACGCCTCAGAAGTGCTGGCCAGGATAAAGATGCTTCTGCACGTCAAGACGTTGAATGACCGCCTCAATTCGGCTTACCAGAACATAGCCAGACTCAGTGCTTTTGGTGAACAGATCATCCGTAATTTTGATCCGGTCGATTTCGTATTTTTGGAAAAAATTGACAGTATTGTGCATCAGATTATCAGGAAAAAATCCGGTTTTGCGGATAGTCCGCAGATCGTCGTCATCGGCATGGCCGATCAGGCTGAGTGCCAGTGGTTACGGTATGATTGTGTGGGTACGGATAGCAAAAGAAGTCCCATGACAATGAACCTTGGCAATACTTCCGCTTTTGCCGCTGCCGGAAGTCAGGTAATGACGTTTCATAATGAAGCAGATGTACATATGGCAGCAGTTGAACTTGTCGCCGAATGTAATAAAAATGACATCACGGTCACAAACATGGTCCGGTACGCAACGGATAGCTTCTGCATCATTGCGCTCAACTACGACCGGGAAGTTACCACGTACGATGCCACCGTGTTAAGCAGCGTTGTCATGCAGAGCCTTTTCCTGAGATCTCTCGCTCTGCAGGTGAAGGATACCGAATCCGCGTTCGAATACACTGTTTTTGCCCTTGCCCGTGCTTCAGAAGCAAATGATGAAGACACGGGAGATCATATTCTGCGAGTAGGAAATTACTGTGGACTGCTTGCCCGGCAACTCAACATGACCGATAAATTTATCATGGGGATCAGGATTCAGGCGGCATTACACGATGTGGGCAAAATTCATATCGCTCCGGCAATCCTCAAAAAAACGGGTAAACTGACCGACGACGAATGGCGTGAGATGAAGATGCATACCCTGCACGGATCGAAAATCATCGGTGGACACCATCGCATGAGCATGGCGGACCGGATCGCTCTCAGTCACCACGAACGTTACGACGGCAGCGGTTACCCCCACGGTCTCACCGGCCGGCAAATCCCGATTGAGGGCCGTATCATGAACCTGGCCGATCAGTATGATGCCCTGCGCAATGCCCGCTGCTATAAACCTGCCTTCGATCACGACACTACCTGCCGTATCATCATTGAAGGAGATGGGCGCACCCTTCCCCATCACTTTGATCCGGAGGTGCTGACGGCGTTCAAAGACATTCAAACGCGTTTTGCGGATGTTTTTGAGACAAGCAACTCATCCTAGAAAGGAGAATTTAAATGCCGGAGAAACCGGAACGAATCAGAACTATTCTCATAGTTGACGATACGCAGGAAAACAGTGACCTGCTTGAGGCAATTCTCTCTTCGGAGTATTTGATCAGAACCGCCAAACGGGGAAAAGATGCCCTCGAAATCGCCCGAAAAACGCCGCCGGACTTGATTCTGCTTGATATCATGATGCCGGATATGGGCGGCTATGATGTGTGCAAGTGTCTCAAGGCTGATGAAGCCACGAAAAAAATTCCTGTTATCTTTGTGACTTCGCTGCTTGATTCCGGCAACGAAAAACTCGGATTCGATGCGGGAGGTGTGGACTACATCACAAAACCGGTCATCGGCGCTATCGTGCGCAGTCGTGTCAAGGCTCACCTGGCTCTGAGCGAGGCGCAAGATGAGCTGAAGCATTTGAACGACAACCTCAAAATACGGTTGATGCAGAGCATCTCAACCATACGCAAAAAAACCGAGGAGTTGCAATGCGCACAGGTGTTGAAAACGGAAATTCAAGACGCCCGGGAATATGCCGAAGACATTGTTGAAACAGTGCGCGAACCGCTTGTCGTGTTGAATTCGGAACTGCAAATTCTCACCGCCAACCAGAGTTTCTACGATACGTTTAAAGTAACTCCCGGGGAAACAATCGGAAATTTCATCTATGAACTCGGAAACCGGCAATGGGATATTCCTCAACTCAGGGTACTTTTTGAAGACATCCTCCTGAATCATATCGTGTTCAATGACTATGAAGTCGAACACGATTTTCAGGCTATCGGTCACAGGCATATTCTGCTCAATGCCCGGCAGATTTACCGGGAAAATATCGGTTCACATATAATCCTCCTGGCCATGGAGGACGTTACCGGACGGAAACAGCTGGAAGAAGAGCGAGACCGCTTGTCAATGATAGTGGAATCTTCGAATGATGCGATTTTCACGGTATCCCCCGATGATATCATTACGAGCTGGAACGCGGGAGCGGAGAATATATTCGGCTATTCTGATGCAGACATCATCGGTTGTCCGGTATTTAACCTGATACCGGCAGAATTTCACCATGAACGGTCCCATATCTGGCAAACAATTTTGAGCGGCGAGCAACTGAAATATTATCAAACTTCACATCGAAATAAAGATGGCAAACAGATCTATGTATCAATATCCACATCACCGTTACTGAATGCAGAAGGCAAACTCACCGGTAATTCGGTCATTGCCTGCGATGTAACAGAGCGCAGAACGCTGGAAGAGACCGTTAAGCATCAGGCTCATCACGACACCCTCACAGATTTGCCAAATCGCATGTTATTCATGGAAATACTCAAACTGGAACTCGCCCAGGCACGGCGCAACGGCAAAAGGCTGGCCCTGTTGTTTCTGGATCTCAACGGATTCAAACTGGTCAACGATACAAACGGGCACAACTGCGGGGACCGTCTGCTGCAGGAAGTCGCCCGGAGGCTCAGAACCGGCATTCGCGAATCCGACACGGTGGCTCGCCTCGGTGGGGACGAGTTCACGGTGCTGATGCCGAATATCGGACCAAATGATGAAGTGAACATCGTGCTTAACAAGGTTGTGGAACTATTCGAAGCACCGTTTATGCTGGCTGACGTCGTGATAAATTGTAGCACCAGCATAGGGGTCTGCGTGTTTCCCGAGGATGGCGACTGCAGTGAAAAACTGATGAAGAACGCGGACATCGCCATGTATGCCGCAAAATGTTCAGCCGGAAACTCATATCGTTACTATAATGCTCCCCTCGGACAACAGGAACTGATAAATCAGAAGGAAAACAAATGACAACCAAGCAAAAAACAATCGGAACGATACTGATTGTTGATGATAAACGGGAGAACGTTGACCTGCTTGACGCAATTCTTTCTCCCGAATATTCCATCATACGCTCCTCTCGCGGAGCCGAGACGCTTGCAATTGTCCGGCAAACCCCTCCGGATCTGATTTTGCTTGATGTCATGATGCCGGAGATGGATGGCTATGATGTGTGCAGATGTCTTAAGGCAGATGAAACCACGAAAAGAATTCCTGTTATCTTTGTAACCGCGCTTCTTGATCCGGGCGATGAAATGCGCGGATTTGAGGCCGGTGGCGTGGATTATATCACGAAGCCGGTCATCGGCGCCGTCGTACGCACCCGGGTTAAGGCACAACTGGCTCTGAAGACGTCTCAAGATGAAATGGAGCTCTGGAACAATAACCTCAAAAGACGGCTGTTGAAAAGCATTGCAAACATGCGCCTGAAAACCGAAGCATATATGTCGGCAGAGGAAAAGTGGGCGGGGGCACGTGGCTGCACGCAGAGCGTGGAGCTGTTTTCACGGGTATTTGAACAGATGGAAGACCAGCTTGGTATCAGTTCCTGGGTAGTCAGCGCGTTGGCGGGAGATGCCGCTCTAAAGATGAGACTGCCGGTCGAGGAAGTGGCAATGATTCGGCTTGCCGGACTGTTGCACGATATAGGCCTGCTCGGAATAGGACGAGGCGTATCGGGTGTACGCGGGATCAAACAGGGTGATATCTATACCCATCCGGCACGGGGTCAGGAGTTGTTTACATCGCTTGATGAGTACCTGGACGTGGGACTGATGGTGCGCAGCCATCATGAAGCCTACAACGGAAGCGGTTATCCCGATAGCCTGAGAGGAGATGATATTCCTCTTGGTGCTCGTCTGATAGCCATTGCGGATGTTATTGAACAGGCAGCAAACTCTGTAACGGTGGAGCGGGACGAATACGCGCTTACGTCTGTCCGCCGCCATGCCGGAACGCTGCTTGATCCCAAACTCGTTTCATATTTCAGAATGATTACCCGCGTACTCTATTTTGAAGAAAAAAACAGCGCCACAGCTGCTGCCGGTTGAGCCTCCCTCTAATACCAATTTCAAATCAAAGATGAAATCAAGGCGGCGAGGAATGAGGCGCCGAAGACGAGCCAACGCTGATAGCACTTTGATTTGGAATTGGAATAACAAACCGTTTTGTGTTCGTTCTTTGCTGCAGCCATATCCGCCATATAGTACGGAAATGCCAGACTTGGCAGATTCCACTGACGGCCCCAGCTTCCCACCTTACACATTTCACTAATTTATTCGAACAGTTATATACGTAACGCCTTTACATATGCTCTGGCACGCTAGTTGCGTTTTTCTTTCACCGCAACGCACAGAAACTTTTTGTGATTTCTTTTACCTGTATCGAGTGGCTCTTCTTATGGTGAAATCCGTGATTACTACGTGGAAAAGAGTGATAGTTATCGTCATCATATCGGCACTGAGCCTGAGTGCCAGTGCCGCCGAGCCGCCCCGCGCAGGCGATCAGATACGGCAGATCCCGCCCTCCCCGATCATGCAAAAAACAGTTCCGGAAACCCCGGTCAAACAAGAGCAGAGACTGACGGTACCGGTTCCGGATCAGACCGTAATTCTGGTAAAATCACTCCATATAACTGGCCAGACGCAGTATTCCGAAGCAAAACTAGTCGCAATAACAGGATTTAGACCGGCAAGCGAACTGACGCTCAGCGAGCTGCGCGGTATGGCATTAAAAATTGCGGACCTTTACCACAAAGATGGTTATTTCGTAGCACAGGCCTACCTGCCCGCCCAGGACATTTCGAATGAGACCGTTACGATCAATGTGATTGAGGGTCATTATGGCGATATAACGCTGCACAACCAGACAAACCTCTCCGATAACCTGGCACACTCTCTTATTTCCGGCCTGACCACCGGTGGCCTGATCGACTCCGTTCCGCTTGAGCGCCGTCTTCTGCTTCTCTAGGACCTTCCCGGCGTGGCGGTTAAATCAACCCTGATTCCAGGCAGTTCCATAGGATCCTCTGATCTGATTGTCGACATCACACCGGGTGAGCGCGTCACCGGAAGCGTCGACGCCGATAATGCCGGTAATCGGTACACCGGAGCGTACCGCTTGGGAGCAACAGTCAATCTCAACGACTCCATGGGTCTCGGAGACGTTGCCACTGTACGCACGCTTCTTTCTAACGCAGGACTGTACTATATCCGCGCCTCTTATCAGCTACAAACCGGTAGCGCAACGGTCGGAGCCGCCTACAGCATCCTGGGATACCACCTGGGAGAGGAATTCAAGAGCCTGCACGCCAACGGGACAGCCCAGATTATGAGTATCTATGGCAACTACCCTCTGATCCGGTCGAGAGACACCAATCTCCATATCCAACTCGCTTTCGACGACAAGACGTTTCAAGACAGGGTTGACTCAACCTCAACAGTCACCGACAAGACGGCGCGCTTGTTGATGATCAGCCTGTACGGCGACCACCGGGACAATTTTTACGGGGGAGGTCAAAGCGGCTATTCTCTTACCTGGACAACCGGCAGTATCGCCATTCAAACGCCTGCTGCATACTCGTACGACGCGGCAACAGCGCAGAGCAGCGGACAATACAACAAGTTAGGCTACAGTGCCATGCGGCTGCAGAACATAACCGAATCCATCTCGCTTTACGCCACCATCAACGGGCAGCTCGCGTTGAAGAATCTTGACGTCTCGGAGAAGATGGAGCTGGGCGGTATGTACGCAGTGCGGGCTTATCCGGAAGGCGAAGTCTATGCTGACCAGGGTTTTGTTCTGAATCTGGAGGCTCGACTACTGCTGCCAACGTTTTCGGAGCGCCTGCCGGGGCAGATTCATTTGATTGGCTTTGCCGATACCGGCACGGTAACCATCAACAAGAAACCATGGTCGAGCGAACCAAATCACAAAACATTGAACGGAGCGGGGCTTGGGATTACGTGGGAGGAGTACAACAATTTTGCAATGAGAGCATATTACGCCCATAAACTCGGAAGTGGACCGGCAACGTCAGCTCCGGACTCACCGGGACGATTCTGGGTGCAGCTTGTGAAATATTTTTGAGCACGGTTGGGGTATCAAGAAACAAGTGGTAGAGGGTACGAACCAAATGAAAAACATTCTTCACTCAATCCGGAGCAACAGAGTCTGTACTCTTGTTGCCATTTCCAAAAGCACCTCCATAGCTACCGCACTGGTCCTGACAATCTTTCTCCTGACGGCATTCATACCGGATGGTGTTGCACTGCCGACAGGCGGCATCGTAACGGCAGGTAGTGCCGGCATCAACAGCGGCGCAAGCAGCACGATCGTCATCCAATCAACACAGAACGTGGCGATCAACTGGCAGAGCTTCAACATCGGACAGAGAGAATTTGTCCGATTCGTACAACCAAACAGTAATTCCGTGGCACTTAACCGGGTGCTGGGTTCGGATCCTTCAAAC
>CAIYZD010000345.1 GCA_903930585.1 uncultured Geobacteraceae bacterium
ACATGCTGAAGGATACACAGAAGTCAGTTTATGAGTATGTAGTGTACGACTCGGATACCGAATGCACATTTGCGGACCAGCTGGAAAAGAACGACGCCATCAAGGTCTACGCAAAACTGCCGGGATGGTTCAAGGTGCCGACACCTCTGGGGAGCTACAACCCGGACTGGGCGATTCTGGTAGAGAAAGATGGAACCGAGCGGCTGTACTTTGTCGTTGAAACCAAGAGCAGTCTCTTTACCGATGACTTGCGCGACAAGGAAAGTGCCAAGATCAAGTGTGGTGAAGCACATTTTGCCGCGCTGGCTGTTGGGGAGAATCCGGCGATATACATTAAGGCTAGGAATGTTGATGATGTGATGGTGAGTTGTTGACAGGGGTATTTTAAACTAAAAAAGAGGAAAACTATGGCAATGACAGTTGAAATCAAGGGCAACAAACTCTGCATCGAAATCGACCTGGAAAAACCAATTCCATCGGCATCCGGCAAGACGCTTGTGGTAGCTAGCACGAGAGGGAATGCAGTGACCACGGCTGAAGTGGACGGTAAACCCATTACTATTGGGTTGAATGCCTATATCAATCCGTAAGTGACGTTGGAATATATAAAATGTTCAACGATAAACTCGCTAATCAACGGATGCATAGCATAAAACACCCGTAATCCGCGAAACGGATATACAATCAAGGAGAATAACATGGCAATGCTTCCAGAAATCGAGCTGGCAATTAAAAGCCTTACCCCAATTCGCTTTCGCTATATTCGCGAAGGAAAGACGGCTGAGTTGAGAATAGGAAACCCCCATGCAGTTTTTATCAGACGATTAAAAAATGGCGATGAAAATGTTTACCTTCATCTTTGGCAAACAGACGGGGCATCAGATTCAAAGGATTTAAAACAGCCATTACCCAGCTGGCGACAATGTTTTTTGGACAGCATAAACGATGTAGAGCTCTTGTCAGAAGATGGGCCATTCAAAGTATGTTCCGACTACAACCCGACTTCTTATGAATACCCCATATGCATAATCTAAGGCGCTAACTTCTGAAGGAGGTCCTTGATTGGATGAAATACTTTTCAATGATGGGGCGCGCCGTTTGCGCGTTTGCGTTGTAGGCTTTAATCGAGAAACCGGTACAGTGTCTGAAGCTGATTTTCGTCTTTCCATCTATGCATATGACACGGAAACTTGCGTCACTCCACGATTTACCCATATTCTGGACATCGAAGGAGCCCGTATTCTCTTCAAGTTCCTCAACTCGATTTCATTATTGAGGGACGAAACACATATCATATCTGGTCGCTTTTTAGAAATCAATGACGAGATACCACATAGTGTTATTGAGGCCATCGTTTCCCACCCCCAAATAATTGAAGATCCCGCATTTGTTCGTGCTGTACTTGACATGAATCCTGAACTGTGCCGAACAATTTTGGAAACACAGGTCGAAACGCTTGACATTAGCAGTTTAGCATATCGCAGAAGCCAGCTCTCAATCATGAGACAATTGCTGGATGACAACGTTTTTTTTCTTGATTACCAAAAACAGCTCCATGCCAGAGGGCAAGAGGCCGTTTGGCAGTACTTCTTTGAGCAGAATCAGTGGATCTTCGGATATGGCTTGAACTACGTTATCGGTGAGGGTGTACAACCGGATAAGCTTGAGCAGGTTGTCACGGGGTACTCAATCGCCGGCGCAGGGAAAAGAGTTGACGGGCTTCTTTACACACGTGGTCTTTTGCGTTCTCTCTGCTATGTGGAAATCAAGACACATAATACACGACTTCTACATAGCACCGAATATCGACCTGCTGTTTGGCACCCTTCCAATGAGCTTGTAGGCGCAGTCGCTCAATTGCAGAAGACGGTTCAACTCGCTGTGGAGCATCTTACAACTACATTCGACCTGCCCGTTGGCGCGGGCGTGAAAGGCGGCGAGCGTTTTTTCAATTACTCGCCGCGCTCGGTATTGGTCTGTGGGAATCTCGAAGAATTTGTCGAAGATGCAGGTGTTAACATCCCAAAATTCAGCTCGTTTGAGCTTTATCGACGAAATATTAACACTCCAGATATTGTCACGTTCGATGAGCTGTATGATCGAGCGTCATCAATCGTTGAGGCAAGCTTTGCAACTCGCACTGAAGGCGGTAATCAGCTTGTGGAGAATGTGTAGCTGCATTTAAGGATAGTCAATAAAAGAAGCTTAGCAGGGTCGCGTCTCAGAATATCAAAGAGCCAACAAAATGATTTAATCTCTTCGGGTAAATTCCTCGAAGCTTGCTTCGTTGAAAGAATCAATTACTACTGTGATACCTCGCAGCTTGCTGCGGGGTGGTTCATTGTTTGAAAGGGTAACGAATATGACTGTAAAATCTAATCCATTTAATCGTGGTTCGGAATGGCGGCAGTGGGATCTTCATATTCACACGCCAGCTTCATTTCATTGGGACGGGAAAAAGTTTGATCCAGATCCAAGTTCCAAGGCTAATTCAACATTAATTGATGAGATGATCGTTGCCCTTAATACTGCTGAACCAGCGGTTTTTGCTTTGATGGATTACTGGACTTTTGATGGCTGGTTCGCACTCAAGAGACGATTGCGCGAAGAGGGGGCTCCGAAGCTGACAAAAACTGTTTTTCCAGGGATTGAACTGCGGCTTGCTGCACCAACAACATGTCGCCTCAATGCTCACGTGCTTTTTTCCGATGAGGTTGAGGACCAGGTGCTTCTCGACTTTAGATCGGCACTTAAAGTCGAAATTGTTTCAAGGCCATTGTCGGATGCGTCGCTAATCGCGCTTGCTCGAAGTGTAGGCGAAGATAAATTGAGACACCATACCTTCAATAAGGTCGATGTTGATAACGATGATATTTTAGCGCTTCGTGCTGGTTCAATGATTGCTGAGATCAACTGCGATAGCTACAAGGCAGCAATAGAGAGAGTTCCCTTCGGAAAAGCGATTGGGTTCATGCCTTATGACACTAGTGACGGTTTGTCTGAAGTCAAATGGCAGGATCACTACGCTTATTTCCTCGGTCTATTTAAAACTTCTCCAATCTTTGAGTCGCGAAATCCTGACCTGCGTGGCGCGTTCGTCAACGAAGAAACATCCGGCAACGCCAAATGGATTAAGCACTTTCAGGCTGGGCTAGGCAATGTTCCGAGGCTCGTTGTTTCCGGAAGCGATGCACACCGCTTCACTGGTGTTAAGGGAGACAATGATAGGCGTGGATATGGAGATTATCCGTCTGGAAAAGCAACCTGGATAAAAGCAGACCCAACATTCCGTGGATTGCAGCAGGCTATTATGGAGCCAGCGAAGCGCTCTTTTATTGGTGGACGACCGCAGAAGCTATCCGAAATTGCAGAAAACAAGACATACTTCATCGACTCAGTGGCGGTGGTGAAAAATCCTGGATCAACAGGCGCTGGAACATGGCTTGATGGGATTAAGTTACCACTAAACTCTGATTTAGTTGCAATTATTGGAAACAAAGGTAGCGGTAAGAGCGCGCTTGCTGACATTATCGCTTTACTTGGAAACTCCAGACAAAAACTTCACTTTTCGTTTCTCAAGAAAGACCGCTTCAGGGGTAAATCGGGAGATCCAGCTAAGCACTTCATCGGTACTATGGCTTGGTGCGACTCAAGTATAGAACAACGAAACCTCAACGAAGATCCACCTGACAACAAGGTGGAGTTAGTTAGATATATTCCACAGGGCCATTTCGAGGAGTTATGCAATGACCACGTTTCTGGGCGTTCAAATGCCTTCGAGCGTGAACTGAGAGCAGTCATATTCTCTCACGCAGGCGAGTCGATACGTCTTGGGGCACTCGATTTCGACCAGTTAATTGAGCAACAGGAGAGTAGCTACCGTGATCAACTTAGTGAGTTCAGAAAAGACCTGAAAAGGATGAATCAAGATATATCAGGTATGGAGGATCAGCTTCAACCAGAAGTAAAGCGTTCATTACAGGAACTACTATCCCTCAAAGTCAGGCAGATTGATGAGCACAACAAAATCAAGCCAGAAATGGGGCCTAAGCCAACATCTGAATTGACAGATGAGCAAAAGGAAGTTGCAACAGCAGTAGACGGGATATCAGCCAAGCTCAAGGCTCTGGAAGAGAAAGCAATTGCGAACAATAATGAGGAATCGATGTTCGCCAGCAAGCTCAAGGCGATCCAAAATGTGCGAGAGAGAATGCGACTTTTAGAACGATCTTACAGTCAGTTCCAAGATGACACTGCAAAAGATTTGGAAGTCCTCGGCCTGAAAGCCTCAGACTTAGTCACTCTTACACTGGACGGCAAACAGCTTGATCAAATATCATCAATGATTCCGACTGTGCAGGCAACATTGAAGGTCTGCGCCGAGAACGAGAACAAAGAAAAAATTGACCTTCAAACTGAACAAGCTGCACTCAATGCGAAGCTTAATGCGCCACAACTGCACTACCAACAAGGCTTGAAGGCTTTAGATGCTTGGCAAGGGAAGCTAAATGAAC
>CAIYZD010000346.1 GCA_903930585.1 uncultured Geobacteraceae bacterium
AGTGCCAGTCGTCTTCGGACATATCTTTCGCCAGCATAGCAATGTCAGAAAGCCACTTGAGAAGTGGCCAACCATGACGCGCTCCATGATCTGCAAGAAAAAGAATATTCTCCTCTGTCGAGAGCTGCATCAAGCCAGCGTCAAGCCAGGTTAAGTGTCTACTCGTATTCCAGAGAGCGAGAACCTGTTCTTTTGGCCAGAGGCAACTACGCCAGTGAAGTTCGATATGCACATCCTTTCCGTCACTTATATACTCATGATGATGAAGCGTGTTTATTATGTGACATTTTTGACGATCATACATAGAATGAAAACCGAGCGCATGATAATAACCCGCCTTAATCAAAAGTTCTTCAGCTATTTCGACATCTTCAGTCTTTACCAGAATGTCAAGATCACATGAACTCCTTACAAATGGGTCATGATAAATCACCTGTGACAGGGCCACCCCCTTCAGAGGTACAAGAGCTATTCCCGCATCAGTAAAGAGCCTACCGACCATTTTTAGCTCAGCAACCTGCCCCAAACATCTCATAACCTGCTGCGCCCTAGTAATTTTCAGTCGCTCTTTTATTTCAATGGGAACATTAGCCCATTTTTTTCTTTCCATAATCAAGCAAAATGGCCCAACAACTCCGTGCCGCAGCACAAGAGAAGCAACTTCATCCCAGTCCAGCTTGCTGCAAATTAGGTATTCAATTGTTTCGTTCTGCCGCAGTGCATGGTCAGATGCCGGGAGCCACGAGCAAGCAGCGACAAGCTTAAATTCAGACGTAAACCTCAGTTGTTCACGTATGTTGCTCGCAGGCTTAATGCTGCACCCCTTCCCTTTTTACTACCTTAACAAAGGTCCTAAAGATGATCTGAATATCCAGAAGAAACGTACGGTTTTGAAGATAGTATTCGTCAAACTCCACCTTGACTGGAATCGGCAGTTCATCACGGCCATTGATCTGTGCCCACCCGGTCAAACCAGGAGTGAGCAGGTGAACCTTTTGTTCCGTACGAAGCGCAATCAAGTCATCCTGATTGAACAGAGCCGGACGAGGTCCAACAATACTCATATCACCGGTAATAATGCTAAGAAGTTGAGGGAGTTCATCAAGGCTAGATTTACGAAGAAAACCACCGACCGGCGTTAGCCATTGCTCAGGATTGCCAAGCAGGTGTGTTGCAACAGCGGGGGTATCAATACGCATGGTACGAAATTTAGGCATTTTAAATATACTGTTGTATTTACCAACACGATCAGACCAGTAAAGTATTGGCCCCGGTGATGTCAACTTGACCGCGAGAGCGGCAATCAGCATTGGAATGGCAAATATAACAAGTGCTGCAAAGGAGCAAGTAAAATCAAAAAGACGTTTCAGTAACAGGTCGTGGGTCATAAGATTACGAGATAGTAGCTTTTAGTAAGTTCTTCTTTAGCGGCGCACATACAAAACCCGGCCCTTCTCAAAGATTTGACATTCTAATGAGGCATAGACATGCCGATATTTTTCAGCTTCGGTTCGTGTTCGAACTAACACATCTTTTGGTACTTTCATGCCTCCCAAACAAGAAATTGCACGACGTGCCCTTTGTAGGGGATGCTCCATACTCTCCGGTACTATCACATACAGATCCACATCACTGTTCTCAGTAGGGATTCCCCACGTATGAGACCCAAAAAGAAAAATTTGGTCTGGATCAAACTCGGTAACAAGTTTGGCGGTCATCGTATGTAGTG
>CAIYZD010000347.1 GCA_903930585.1 uncultured Geobacteraceae bacterium
GCCGCGAGGCCCCAAATAGCAATGATAATGCTGGAGTGCCTGGTGGCATTATAAGCCTGCTCGATGCTTGAATTGAGTTTCAGCACTCCCAGCACTTTCAACTCTTTGTCGTGGCATGCCTTACATCGCTCCTCATTTAATAGTGGCATGAAGGTTTCAATAACACTTACTCCGCTCTCAGAAATTTCATTGGTAATCTCCTGGCCACTTTGGATAGTCCTGTCGACAGAAGCATTGCCCTTTGCACCGGTACCCCGTTCTACTCCCTTATCATTGAAAATTGAGAGAGAGAGTACACGTTTATGTTCAATCAGCTCTTTAATCGTTGCATCAACTTTTTTTGCATCATTTGCAAGCATATTCATTTTAACTTCATCGCAAATAATGTTCGCAGCATTTGCGCTGTTATTCTTTTGCAGCGATACCAGTTCTATTTTTGCCAGATACAGAGCAGAACCACCCACAATAATCAGTCCAAAGACAAGTGAAACTACAGCAACAAATAAGATTTTGGAGGCTAAGGAGAATCTTACCCCTGTTTGACCAAAGCTGGTCCGACTTGATTGTGACATCGTTGCGCCTCCATATATGCTTATTTTATAACAGAATAACCGCTATTACTGGCCTGTCTGAGCAGAACATTATCAATTATTTCGTGTTATGTAAATATTTTAAAAATATTTAACGTTTAAAACTCATTTTAAGAAACTTTATCAGACAGAATCCCTGCCTTCAAATATAGATTACCTTGCGAATATCTTTCTGTGTAGGAGAACGGCTGGCAGATTGTGACTTTTCTTCTAAGGTTACCGCGACTTCCATCAACGACGCGCCGACCATAACCGGCGCCTCTGCAGGGCAGGCAGTGAACGATAACGCCACGATTTCACCATTTTCCAGCGTCATCATCGGCGATGTGGATTCCCCTGCACAAACGCAGTCCGTATCGGTGACGCTGGATACGGCGGCTAAGGGGAGCTTCACCACCCTGAACGGTTTCTCCAATGCCGGGAGCGGTGTCTATACCTTCAGCGGCACGGCGGCAAATGCAACCACGGCAATCCGGGGCCTGGTGTTTACGCCGGCCGCCAACCGCGTAGCGCCGGGCAGCACGGAAACAACTACCTTCACCATCAGTACCAACGACGGAGTCGCGTCTGCCGTAACCAACAACACCACGACCGTGGTATCCACGTCGATCAACAATGCTCCGGTCTTCGTCACCGCAACTACGGCCTCTTTCACGGTAATGGCGAATTCTTCCAATACGGATATTTCCAGCTACCTGGCGATTACCGACCCTGATACCGGCAGCCAGACCGAAACATGGACGGTGTCCGTCGCCACCAACCACGGCGGAACCGTGACCGCAGGTACCACCGCGACTTCCGGCGCGGGGAGCCGTACTCCGACGGGGTGGCACTATCACCCGGCCACCGGCTTTGTAGGCACCGAGACTTTCACTATCCAGGTCAGTGACGGCACCAACACCGCCACCCGCGCCTTCAGCATTACGGTGACCCGGCCGGGATTTCATCAATTATGGGGGTAACGGCAACGTTGGCTTGCAACCAGCAATAATAAAAATCGAACAAAAACGTTTGCAAATATACTCCCGCCGCCAGACCGTAATAGATCCTGGCGGCGAAGTTTTTCTCGCGTACCATAATAACTCCAGATCTATATTCTCCGTGAGGTGTATGGCACCACACACGGTCGCAATTGAAACCAATTGACAAAACAGCCATATTTGTCCATTGTAACGCCGTTTTGGTGAAAAATACGTACAAAGGAATTCCTGATGCAATTCGTAGATGTCACCACGGACATAGCCTTCAAAAAGATTTTCGGCAGCGACCAGCACAAGGACATACTGATCGGCTTTTTAAACGCCGTGCTCGATCTGCACGGTGAAAAGCGCATCATGGACGTCACCCTCAAAAACCCCTGGCAGCCACCCGAGATCGCCATTCTTAAAGAAACTATCCTTGATATCAAGGCGGTAGACAACCGTGGTGTGTCGTTCATCGTTGAAATGCAGGTTGAAAAGAAATACTCCTTTCAGAAACGCGCCCAGTATTACACAGCCAAAGCGTACACCAGCCAGATAGACAAAGGTGAAGACTATCCCAAACTGGGGCAGGTCATCTTCATCGGTATACTTGATTTCAGTTGCTTCGATGGAAACAACTACCTTACGCGCCACCTGATACTTAATCAGTCCACGCAGAAACAGGAACTGAAAGACCTTGAATTCAACTTTCTTGAACTTCCCAAATTTAACAAAACCGAGGAAGAACTGGACGGAATAATAGAAAAATGGGTCTACTTCATCAAAAACGCCGGCAGCTTGACCATGATCCCGAAAAGCGCCGAGTCGATCCCCGATCTTAACAACGCCTACACCCAGGCAGCTTTGTATTCATGGACCAAGAACGAACTCGACATCTACGAATACTGGCGCATGGAAGAGACCTCAGATCGGTACAAATTAGAGGAAGAGTTTGAGAAAGGTAGAATTGAAGAGCGCCTGGAAAATGTCCGCAAGATGAAGCAACTCGGAGTTGCGGCAGAGATTATCATGCAGGTGACCGGGTTGAGCCGGGAAGCCATGGAAGAGATAAATCCTTAATCCTCCGGACGGGGTTGTTGCCGGCCGTTCCAGCGGCGCGCTGTTCGATCGGCTCAACGTAGGGGATGGATTGCTGGGGAAACCGGGGTTGGCGGGGACATGCCACAATAAAGTTTCCGGCTCAGGGAGCTGTACGATGGGGGCTTCGGTGAATGCGGGGGCATCGTGCCACAATGATGGCGATTGTAACCGGGCGGGCAACACCGCCCCACCTTCTTTTCACCCGGCACCGGCAACCTGACGGTTGCGCAAGCCGCCTCGGCTACCGACATCAAGAACCTGCTGCACGTCAGCGATACCAACTGCAGCCAGACCGAAAATTGCCATCAGCTTCTGCATTTTCTTGTTGTCTTCAGTCTGGATATCCGCGATCTCCCCCTCCTGCCCCGATTTGAACCCGGTCAGGGGAACACCCCCAAGATCCCCCTCCTGCGCCTTTGCCTGGAAGCTGCATTCCCCGGGGGGAATCGGCTTGCCGTGGGGCAGGTCGTCGGATGATTGAGCATGGTGAAAACCTTGATATAGACCCCTCCATCGCGCCCTTCCGGGCGGAAATAAATCATCCCCTGGCGAATCTCGATCATGGCATGACCACTCAACTCGTGATAGGCCGGATCATCTGTCGGGAAATCCATCTTTGCAGGATCGAGAAAAGCCCCCCCTCCTCTTCAGCCGAAATCCATAACACTTCAAGTATCTCTTCAGCCTTTTCAGAAAGTGTAATCGAAAAATTTACATTGACATATCGATATATTGATATACATTGTTTATACGAACAAAATATGGGAGGAGCTATGCTTCGGATAGCAATTATTTATGTTGGTATAGTGTTAACAGTTGTCACTGCCGAGGCAGAAACCATGCAGCTGTCTCTCAGGAACGCAATAACCCTGGCTTTGGAGAACAACAACCGGATCAAGGCAGCCCAATTCACCTCTCAAGCAGCCAAACGGGGGATCAAGAGC
>CAIYZD010000348.1 GCA_903930585.1 uncultured Geobacteraceae bacterium
ACCTGGATGTTTCACAGATAGCACAATCAAAAACTCTTCAATAGATTCAAGGTTATCTGCAATAGAGTTGGGACCTTTTCTTTCCGGATTTCGCCAGAGTTCTCCCACATCTTCAGCAAGTTGCCATAACTTGTTTAATTCAGGCCACACGTCCTCGCGCTGAACGCCATCAAATGCAGCCTTATGGAGGCTTATACAGACTGCAGCAAGAAATCGATATAATTCAATAAACTCTTTTGATGTCGAATTTAACATGATTAATTTCCTTTCAAAATATGATCGGCTGGAAATGTAATCTACCATTATACCTGCGTATTGCAAGTCGGAATAAACGCCGGGGCAAATCCATTTGCATCCATTTCCACCTGTTCATCATCACCAAAGAAAAACCATAATGCCCGTTGTCGGATAGTTGTAAAGAGCTTTTGCTGTTCTTCAGGAATGCAAACATCCCTGCTTTTGCAGAAAACTAATGCTAAATCGTTCCGACCTGGAAAGCGGGTGTTGCTTGAACCCGGATTGTGTAGAAGTGGGATAAGTGAAATACCTGTTGATGGATTCTCTGCAATGCAACTGGCAATGATTACACGCCACGCAGATGATCTAATAGCCTGATATGCATTTGTTGGCCGAGGCGCAACGAGTCTATCAGGGTTGCAGCCGAATAACATGAGCCAACGGGTGTGATTGTAATGTTCCTGCCCATAAATATAACTATCGATTTGCCCCAATAGTTCAGAAATATCGTTAACCCTATCAGCCAGAGCAGTATCAATATAAATACAGAGATTTTTGAAACCATGCATCTCATCATCACGATTAAACATTCCCTCAACCCGCCGCGACTGCCTGCATCCCGGGACCTCAAAAGTCCTCATCCGCTTGCGAACCTGCCCGAGTACCGCGTTGATGTATTGCCTTTCCATGTATCCACCTCCTCAGAAATTGCACCTGACTGATTTAAAGGCTATACTTCGACAGTGACAGTTACGGTCACAGATGTATTAAATAGGACAGGTGCGACTATGGCGTTACGCGAGAAAAACATGTGGGCAAGTCAGATGGGAGAACTGATAGTTGCAGTTAGACTATTATCGCGAGGTAACGGATCAAGCATAGACGAGCTTTCAGACGAACTGGGTGTTTCCCGTCGGACCATCTTCCGTCTTAAAGACAGTCTTGAACAGCTCTTAGGGGGGCCACTTGACGAAATCCAGGGACTTCTTCAGAAGGAAAAACGCTTTAAATTCCCTTCAGGATTCACACTGAGCCTACCGTTAACCAGTCAATCCGGGCTTACCACCCCTGAACTCATGGCGCTTTATGCCTTACGGATGAACAGTGGCTTATTCAGGGGAAGTGACATCAGTAACGATATTGATTCTGCTTTTTCAAAAATCGGCAAAGCATTGTCTCCAGCAACTAGGGCATTGTTGGAAAAGTATTCGACTCTTTTTATCTCTGTCCCAAAAACCCCAAAGGATTACTCAGCCCATGCGGAAACGCTGGAGGAACTTTCCATGGCGATCCTGGCAAGGACGACTTGTCGGATCTGTTACAACACGTTCAGTGA
>CAIYZD010000349.1 GCA_903930585.1 uncultured Geobacteraceae bacterium
ATTTATTAAACCTCATTCTACTTTTGTTTGGGTATTTTGTACGTTTTTTATGGTAGATCTATATCATGTTATCCACTTTCGTGCAATTATTAATAGCCGGAATTCCTGCTCATTCCGTCAGTACGTCTTGTGTCGAAACTCTTCCCCATTCTCTCCCCTTGGTCGCCAAAGGACAGTTAATCTTGTGTGGCAGAAAGGATATAAATAGTGTATATAACGAGGGTTAATGTAATTCCGGCTTTCATCGAAAGAGATACTATGTGCGAACGTTTCACCCTGAATATCCCTCAGGAAGTAATTGGTAAAATATTCGATCTTCCTGAAGTTCCTCAGATCGAACCACGTTACAACATTGCTCCTGGGCAAGCGGTAGCGGTAGTAAGGCAGATTGCAGACCATAACAAGCTTGATTTTTTGAAGTGGGGTTTACTTCCGGAAATGTCGAGCGATGCCATCGGTGCATCCGGCACTTTCAGTTCTGAAACAGTTCGGGAAAACTCCGCATTCCATTCAATTACCGCTAACCGGTGTATCATTCCCGCATCAGGATTTTATAAATGGCTGCCAATGGACAATCATGAGCAACCTCATTATATCCGGCTGTTAAATAGTTCCATGCTTGGTTTTGCAGGACTGTGGGGTAAATTGACAGATGAGGACGGTACTGAATCAGATACCTGTTGCATTATAACTACAGAAGCAAACGAAATCATAAAACCTATTAACGATAGAATGCCACTGATACTGCAGCCGGAGGATTATCATCTTTGGCTGGACAGAAACGTTCAAGACCCACATGAACTGCAAAGACTTTATCAGCCGTTTCCTTCAGATTTGATGGTGGCGTATTTAGTCCCGGATCTTGTGAATAATTTACGATTTGATAGTGCTTCCTGCATCGTACAGGTATGAAATTGTGTCCAGGAGTGTGCCATGCATACATTTATTGAGTCAATGATTATTCTTCCCCTGCTGGTAGGGTGCTTTCAGTTGTATACTTTTTCTGTTAACAGTGAGGGGGAGGAAAAACAGGGAAGATGCCAAAAACTTGGAATTGCATTTATGACGTGCGGTATAATGGCGCTGGTCTTTAAAACAATTCCTCTCGTCGTATTTGGATTTATCCTGATTATGTTTGGATTCCGTTTGTTGGCAAAGGGTCTTGACCGGTTAGACAAGAGCGTTTTTATTGACCAGTGTGAGGAGGATAAATAGGTACGTTATCCCTTTAAATTCGTTGCAGCCTGACTGTTTGTCATAAGATCCTGTGTTTTGGCCACCATTTCGGAAGGAATCTGATAGATAACATTATTATTGCTGTCCAGAAATTTGATCCGGACTTTACCTTGAGAATTGTATGATTCAACAACGTGGCTCATAGCCCGTACAGGTTTTTCATTGGATTCGTTGAGTGTAACCGGCGACGGTTTATTGGCTGTTGAAACCTTGCTGTTGGCCCCGGAGGTAAGACCGCCCACTTGAGTTGTTTGATTTTCAGAAGAAACCGGAGTCGAAAGAGTCACTTTCGCAGAGTGATTTATACCGGCGTCATTAAGAGACTGCGGCTTGAATGCAACCGCACCACCTGATATCGATTTCACATCCATAATCTTTTTTCTTTCCGCAGTTATTTCGTAATAGAATCAGGCATACGTTGAAAAATTAAAACTGCTCCCATTGCCTGCAGCAGGCTGCGGCGCCTGCCGGGCATTCTGTGCAAGCAGGTTTGCCATCTTGTTCTGCTGTTCTGCCGACTGTTTAATCATACTTGTGGAGAGAGCCTGTTGTGTTTGTCCCAGTTTCATGAACAGTGCAGATCCTGCAATTGAACTCGTATCCATAGCACACCTCCATGATAAAAATAGCGCAGGTAATTCCTTTTTGCAACATACAATATATACGTCAGAACATAAAACGCCGCATACTGACATTTTGCAGAAGACCGATTCCAACCATTGAAGTTATCATGGAAGTGCCTCCGTAGGAAAAAAATGGGAGAGGTACTCCAACTACAGGAAACAGGCCGATCACCATACCCATATTAATGACAATGTGCCAGAAAAGCATTGCCGTGACTCCTACGGCAAGCAGGCCGCCAAATCGGTCATTGCAGCGGCGGGCGATATTAAGTCCCCAGAGAACCAGCAAAAGATAGATGATGATGAGCAGCAGACAGCCGATAAAGCCCCATTCTTCGGCAAAGACAGAGAACGCAAAATCGGTATGCTGTTCAGGGAGAAAACGGAGTTGAGACTGAGTCCCCTTTATAAATCCTTTACCGGTGATGCCGCCTGAACCGACGGCAATTTTGCTTTGGATGATGTGATAACCGCTTCCGAGTCGTGACCGTTCAGGATCAAGGAAATCGAGGACCCGGTTTTTCTGGTATGGTCGTAACAGGAACGACCAGCTGACCCAGGCCAACGGAATTGTCACGCAGACAAAAGTCACGATGGTCGACCAGCGTAAGCCGACATACATGATCATGGAGAGGGCAATCAGCATAATCAGGGTGGCTGTCCCTAAATCCGGTTGTTTCATAATCAATGCCGCTGGTACTGCAAGGAGGCTTAAGGGAATAAGTACTTCTTTAACGGTAAGGCCGCCAACAGACTGAAAATTATTAAAAAAACGGGCGAAAGTCACTATTATGACGAGCTTCATAAGCTCTGACGGTTGAATATTAATAAAACCGAGGTGCAACCAACGGGTCGCCCCCATGGATCGTCTCCCAACGATAAGTACCGCAAGCAACAGAAACAGCAATAGTCCGTAGAACCAGTAGGATAAATCTTCAAGGATATGATAATCAAGGCTGCATACAACCAGTGAAATAACGAGTCCTGCCAGCATCCAGTATAATTGTTTAATGTAATAGGCGGTTCCGATAATTTTGTATGGTGTTGTTGCGCTATAAATATTTAATATTCCGAGCAGGCATACCGATACAACAAGCCCGGCAAGAACCCAGTCAATGTTGGTCAAGAGGCGGCGATCAATCATGTGCGGCATCTCCATTGATGTGAGGTTCTGTCACCGTGACTCCACTCCCGTTTTCATCATCTTCTTCATTTCCATCCTCTTTAGTTGGACCACCTGTTGTCCGATGAACCGGTTTTTTTGCGTCAAAATACGCCCTCAGTATTTTTCCCGCAATCGGTGCTGCCGAGGAGCCACCATGCTCGCCATGTTCAACGATGACCGCAACGGCTATCTCCGGTTTATCAAACGGGGCAAATGCCACAAACAGGGCATGATCACGGTATTGGTAGGGGGTGCTCTGTTTACTGTCACGAAGTTTGACTACCTGAGACGATCCGGTCTTTCCCGCAACTTTAACATCATATAGTCTGGCCATGGCGCCGGTACCTCCCGGTTCATTGACAACGGCAAGAAGTCCCTGTTTGACAAGACGGAACGACTCTTTGGAAAAAGAGGCGTTACCGATGATTTCGGTTTTGGTTTCACGAAGAGTCTTTCCGTCGGCATCAACAACTCGTTTTACCAGATGAGGGCGATATATTGTGCCGTCATTGGCAACCGTTGCTATCATGGAAGCCAGCTGGATCGGGGTCATGAGGACAGCTCCCTGACCGATTGCAACCGGGAGTGTTTCGCCATGAAACCACCGTTTACCGAAATGCTTCTGTTTCCACTCCGCTGTCGGTATAAGTCCGCTTCGCTCGTTCAGCAATTCAACTCCAAGGGGAGCACCCAGCTTGAAGGCGTGAGCGGCGGTTGCAATTTTATCAACTCCCAGTTTTTCACCAAGCTGGTAATAATACACATCACACGATTCTCGAAGTGATTTGCGCAGATTCGTGGCGCCGTGTCCTTTTTTGTTCCAGCATTTGAATGTTGAGGTCCCCAGATCGTAGCTGCCATTACAGGTGATCGATGTCGATTCGTTGATGATGGTGTCCTGGAGACCGGCAAGCGCGGTAATCATCTTGAAGGTCGAGCCGGGTGGGTACTGACCGCTGAGCGCCTTGTTTTCGAGCGGATGCCGTTTGTCATCAAGGTACCCCTTCCAGACGTCTGCAGGTAGTTTTCCACCAAACAGCGAAGGATCAAAACCGGGATTGCTGACAAATGCCAGTATTTCACCATTAGTGACATCCATGGCAACCGCTGCACCTGCTTGATCTACAAAAGCCCGTTCGGCAGATTTTTGTACGGTGGCATCAATTGTCAGCATCACGCTGTTTCCAACAGTCGGGTAGCTTTCGGAAATGGTTCGTAATACCCTGCCGCGCGCATCAACTTCAAGCTGCCGTCCGCCATCGTTGCCATGAAGCTCTTTTTCCAGTGCCCGTTCAATACCGTTTTTACCGATGTAATCGCCGGGGTTGTAATCTTCAAATCCTGTAGAGGCCAGCTCTTTTTCGGAAACCTCGCCGATATACCCAAGCAGATGAGCCGCGATCTTACCGCTTGTATATTCACGCACCGGCTTCATTTCTATCTCGATGCCGGGCAAGCGCATCCGGTTTTCTTCGACAATTTCGACGTGGTCGCGGGTAATATTGGAAGCAAGAACGATCGGATAGTATTTGGCCCGCCCCTTGTTCTTTTCCCATCGCTCCGCCATTTCCTCCCGGTCCAGCCCCAACAGACCGGAGAGAAGTGTGAGAAGCGCCTCCTTGTCCGTAACTTCCTGCGGAATGACCGCAAGACTGAATGAGGGACGATTACTGACGAGTATCGTTCCGGTACGATCAAGTATTGCGCCGCGTGAAGCGGCAACCGGTACGAAACGGAGACGATTGTTTTCCGACATGGCGTGATAATCATCTGCGTTCAAGATCTGCAAGTGCCACAGCCGTATCAACAGGAACAGGAATACTATACCGACAACAAACGAAAGCACCAATATTCGCTGTTTTGACTCAAGTAATTCCCTGACGAAGCGACGTTCTTTCATGGCGATTCCAACTGGCAATCAAATCCGGGGAACGCTGAAACAATTGATGCAATAAATGCATTGACCAAAAGGCGGGGGAATATATCGGAGAGCATGGAGTAGGCAATTCCGGGGGATGACGTAAACATAACCATCAGGAGAAGATTAAGCGTAAAACCGGCAAGGGTAACACCGGCAACCGTCAGTACGAACAATATTGCACTGTCGGCGTATAGCCGGTCGGAAACACTCTTTATAACAAAAAAAGTAATCAGAAATGTGGCGGCATTGAGGCCGAGATACAAGCCGCTACAGACGTCGTCAAGCATACCAAGGAGCCAGGAGAGTGGCGCTCCTGTCTCGAAAGAACCCCGTAAGGCGATAAAGACCATGATGACGAGTAACAGATCCGGTTTGAAGGCCGGCCGAATAAATATCGGAAACAACGACACCTGGATAACAAGTGCCGCGAGTACGAGACAGAAGAATAACAGAGCGGCGCGCCTACTCATAACCGCCCTGCAATACGACCAGAACTTCTTCAAGGTGGGAAAGATTGACGGCAGGGCGAATCGAAACGGTTTGGAAAATGCCGTATTCGCCCCGTTTGACCATGGTAACTTCACCAATAGGAAGGCCTTTTGAGAATATTCCGCCGATTCCGGATGTTACAACGGTATCGCCAACTTTTACGTCCTCTTCACGGGTTGCAAATTCAAGGGTACAGAGCATCTCGGCTTTGCCTTTAACGACCCCTCTGGCACGAGAGCGTTGAATTGTCGCCGAGATGCCGCTGGCGTGATCGGTCAGTAACAGCACTCGTGTGGTCGAGGCGGAAACCTTGACCGTCTGGCCGACAACGCCATCGGAGGAAATAATCGCCATTCCTTCGCGAATGCCGCTTGAACTGCCACGATTGATTACCAGCGTTCTAAACCATGAGGTAACATCTTCACCGATAACCGTTGCGGCAACAGTTGGCGCCTTCACGATTTTTTTCATATCCAGCAGACGCTCCAGTCGCTGGTTTGTAAGAACCGCCTCATTTCCTTCCAGAACTCGCTGATTGAGAGAGCGGATATCTTCCCGTAAGCGCATATTCTCGCGATGGGTATCGACCAGTTGTATATATCCGTCCCAAACATTTTCAATGAGGCTACCCAGTCGCGAAACCGGCTGCAGAAGTGGCGACAATACGCTGAGAACGGAGCGTTCAGCGATATTGGCTTCCCGGTTGTGGGGGACGTTCAATGAAAATACCAACAGGCCAGCCAGGATGCCGATGCCGGTCACAAGTGGATTTAAATATTTTTTCAGAAATTCCATGGAATAAATCTCTCTACCTGCATCGAAGGCAGGGAAGAATTACTTTGAAACTATTAAAAATAGCATGGTATCACGATCAGTGTCAAATTTGATTGAAAGCTGAGAGCAGGTCTTTTACCGCAGAGAGCAGATCATCATGGACAGCAGTGCATGATTCCAAGAACTGCTCATCGTGGGAGCCATATCCGGTACGAACAAGAATGGTACGACACCCGGCGGCGAGTCCAGCTTCGATATCGGCATGTTTGTCACCGATCATGACAGACTGTTCCAGATCGATATTATAGCGCAGTGCGGCCTCACGTAACATTCCCGGCAATGGCTTTCGGCAATCGCACGGAAGCGCATAGCTGCCGCGACCGGAAGGGTGGTGCGGACAGTAGAGCCAGGCATCGATATGCGCGCCCTGTTTTTTCAGTTCACCGGCGATATGGCGATGCAGGTTTTCGACGTCGTCCTCCGTATAATAACCACGTGCGATACCGGATTGGTTCGTTACCACGACAACCATAACTCCTGAGTCGTTGAGCGCCCGAACAGCTTCCGGGACGCCCGGAATAAACTCGAAATCCTCTGCCCGGTACAGATATTCTTTTTCGACATTGATCGTACCATCCCGATCCAGAAAAACAGCGCGTTTCATCACGTCCCTCACAACAAAAGTAGTCAAATATTTAACCAGCTGATTTACTGAGCAATTCATACAGAGAAGCATTGACAACACGATACGGAAACTACTATAACACCACGTACCACCACTAAAGGAGATCTGTTACGTGATTAAGACAAATAATCTCAAAATTACCGGAATCACTCCCATAATAGCACCGGCCGACCTGCGTCAGGTTTTTCCGCTGTCGGAAAAGGATCGGGCGTTTGTCAGCAGAAGCAGGCAGCAGATAAAAGAGATTATCCAGCGCAGGGACAAACGGCTGATGGTTGTTGTCGGCCCCTGTTCGATTCACGACACTACTGCGGCCATCGAATACGCCGGTAAATTGGCGGAGCTTTCACGTAAAGTCAATGATCAACTCTTCCTGATTATGCGGGTTTATTTTGAAAAGCCACGTACTACCATCGGCTGGAAGGGGCTGATCAACGATCCGGACATGGATGGCAGTCACCTCATATCCAAAGGGCTCGGCATTGCCCGCAGCCTGCTCAGTCGTATGACAATGCTTGAGATTCCGGTTGCCAACGAGATGCTTGATCCAATAACTCCGGAATATGTGGCTGATCTCATCAGCTGGGGCGCTATCGGCGCCAGGACAACCGAATCCCAGACCCATCGTGAAATGTCCAGCGGACTTTCTTTTCCGGTCGGTTTTAAAAATGGTACCGATGGCAATCTGCAGATTGCCATGGACGCCATGAAGGCCGCTCAGCATCAGCATAGTTTTCTCGGCATCAACCGGGAAGGGCGGACTTCGATAATTCGAACAAGCGGCAACCCCGATGTGCATATCGTTCTCCGGGGCGGATCCAAAAAAGTCAACTATCACGCGGAAGATATAGCTCATACGGAAGAACATCTCAATAAGAACGGCCTGCTGCCGAGCATAATGGTCGACTGCAGCCATGGAAACTCGAACAAGGACTACCAGAAACAACCGGAAGTTCTGGAGTGCGTCGTCGATCAACTTCTGGCCGGGAATAATTCGATCTCCGGAGTCATGATTGAAAGCAATCTTGAAGCCGGGAGCCAGAAAATACCTGCCGATATCAGCCATCTGAAATATGGTGTTTCAATAACCGACGCCTGTATTGACTGGACAACAACGGAGAAAATTCTACTTAACGCTCATGACAGGTTGAAAAAAAGGAAATAATTCTGCAGGGGCGACGCCGTTGGCTCGCCCCGATGCCAGAGCCAGCTGTATTGCATGTGACCGCTGGGGCCGTCCCCCTACTCGGCTTCGTACATCATCTTCATGCCGCCGGTTGCCCGTCCCAATGGCCCGTTAAATGTCCCTTCGGTCCCTTCCACCAGCAGATCGAGATAATTTACTTTCTTTTTCGGAGGAAGTAACAGTTCCGGATCACCCGAAATGCCCGCCACTCTGCCGGCTTCTTCAATAGCATCCTGAAGGGTTCCCAGGCGGTCTACCAGTTTGAGACCCATGGCCTGCTCTCCTGACAGTATCCGGCCATCTGCAATTTTACGTATATCTGCAACCGGAAGTTTGCGACCCTCCGCAACCGCCCTTACAAATTGTTCGTGGGTATTGTCAATGACCGACTGCAGCATCGCTCGATCTTCGGCGGAAAATTGACGTAACGGCGATCCGGAATCTTTGTATTTACCGGTTTTCAACGTGTACGATTTGATGCCGATTTTATCCATCAGGGTTTCTATGTTTGACAGTTTGAGGATGACACCGATGCTGGCGGTAATGGTGCCGGGGTTCGCAAAGATCATGCTTGATGGAGCGGAAATATAATAACCGCCGGATGCGGCAAGGCTGCCCATTGAAACGATGATCTTCTTTTTAGCGGCGAACTTTTTGACCTCGGCGTATATTTCCTGCGAAGGAGCAACTATGCCGCCGGGAGAGTCGACACGCAGCACGACAGCCTTGATATTCTCCTGTTTGAGAAAATATCTCAGTTGCCGGATTGTTTCCTTTGAGTCGAGAATCATCCCCTTTACCTCAACCAGTCCGACTCCCTCTTTACTCGTTGCGACGGTGTCACCGGTTCCTAAAAATGTCGTCGCAATTTTAACTGAAAGTGCAAAGAGGATTACGAGCGAAACCAGTATGGTTATGGCGATCAGGATAATTTTTTTTGACATTGTCGGCACCTTGTGAAGAATTTTTCTTTAGTAGAAGAGGTACATCTGCTACAGTTGGACTATGAAAGTCCTTGTTATCTCGGATACCCACGGAAACGTTGCCCGTGCTTTTATCGCCCACACCCGCTCGGAACCGGTTGACGTGGTTATACATATGGGAGACGGGAGTGCTGATGCGGATCTGCTGCGTGAAGTGCTTGATGTTCCAGTCATAAATGTTGCCGGAAACTGCGATCCCGGTGTAAATGCTCCGCGTGAATGTGTGTGGGAGTGTGAGGGAAAGCGGATTATGTTGACCCACGGGGATGCATACCATGTTAAATCCGGACTGACACGGTTGCGGCACAGAGCTGAGGAGATCGGGGTTGATGCGGTGCTCTTTGGTCACACTCATCAAAGCGTGTTTGAAAAACATCCAGCTCTGTTGTTGGTTAATCCCGGAGCACTCTCAAATACCAGGCATCGTAGTTACGCTGTCCTGACGATTGTGCCGGAAGGTATAACCTGTCAGCATTTCGATATTGATTAGACATTAGGCGTTTTCAGAATACCTGTCTTACACCAATTTCAAATCAAAGATGGTAGCGCTTTGATTTGAAATTGGAATTACACGTCACCTTCTCTGTTCTGAGCTTCCCGTCCCTTATGCACCGCCCTCTCCAGTCTGCGCCGTCTTGGCCAGGTTACAATATAGTCGATCGGCCCTGAAAGTATATATATAAGCATGACGACAAATGTCATGACCACCGGTTCGGCGGCGATAACAATCAGCAGTACGACCGCAAGCAGCAGAAAACCGAATGGCTGGCGTTTTATCAACGCAGGATCTTTAAAAGAGTAGTATCTGAAGCTGGACACCATAAGGAACGCCAGCAGGTAGATAAGTGCCAGTATCGCAAATTTTTTGTAGGAGCTTGGCCAGCCGAAATGGGTAAAGAGCAGTACCGTTGACGCAACCATGCTTGCCGCCGCCGGAATGGGGAGGCCGACAAACCGCTTGCTTTCAACGGTGTCAACCTGCACGTTGAACCGGGCAAGCCGTAAAGCACCGCACACAAGAAACAAAAATGCCGCTACCCAGCCAAGGCGGCCAAATGGTCTGAGTGCCCAGGCATACATCAATAATCCCGGCGTGACGCCGAAGGCTACAAGGTCGGCAAGGGAATCAAATTCGACACCAAATTTACTGGTTGTGCCGGTCATGCGGGCGACTTTGCCATCGAGACCATCACAGATTGCCGAAATAAAAATCCATATTGCTGCCGAACTATAGTTGCCGTTCAGTGTCGATACCATGCTGTAAAAACCGGCAAACAGACTACCTGCGGTAACAAGATTGGGAAGAATGTAGATTCCTCGTTTCATGTTGTCTTTCATGTCACCACTCGCAGTTGCTGTTCCATCTCTCATAAGGAAAATCCTCGTTTAGGCGATTCTTGCCAGTACGGTTTCACCCGCGACGGTTTTGTCACCCAGTTTTACCAATGGGATGACTCCTGCCGGCAGATAGACGTCAACCCGTGAGCCAAAGCGAATCAAGCCGTATCGTTCGCCGCGTACGAGGATGTCACCCACCAGGGGATAACTGATAATACGGCGTGCGATCAAGCCGGCTATCTGTACGAATGCTATCCTGACGCTCCCACCAATTTCCAGTATGATGCCATTACGCTCGTTTTCACAAGATGCACGGCCATCTCGGGCATCAAAGAACTTTCCGGCATGGTGGAACGTGTCAACAACCGTTCCGCTAAAGGGTACACGGTTGACATGAACACTGAATACAGACATAAAGATACTTATTTTCAGAGCCGGGACCCCAAGCGGCGTGTCCGGCACCGGTTCGGCGACAATCACTACTCCGTCAGCCGGAGCAATGACAGTCGTGGTGTCGGACGGCGCTGTTCTTTCGGGGTTACGGAAAAAATAAAATACGAACAGTGACAGAATAAAGGAAATAGTTGCCGGAATAAACAGGACTGTTGAAGAGAGTCTCCAGGCGGAAACGAAAAGCAATGCCGTTAAACCGACGGAATATGCGATGAATGGATAGCCTTCTTTAGCAAACGGGGATGAATTATTCATGTACCTGCCTAGTCCTGAAAACTGGATAAGTGCGTTAACAAAGTTTTTTCTGCCGTGAAGTGCAGAAAAAACTTCTAACGCACTAAATGCGAAGACACCCCTCTCCTGACGGAAAAGGGGTGTCTGAATTCGTATCGCGGAATTAGTTCTTGGTTTTGTCGACTATTTTTTTGATCCAGGGCATCATGCTGCGCAGCTGTTCACCCACTACCTCGATCGGGTGAGCGGCGTTAAGACGACGACGTGCCGTCATCTCGGGGTAGTTCGATGCTCCTTCAAGAATGAAACGCTTGGCATAATCGCCGGTCTGGATATTATTCAGACACTCTTTCATGGCTGCACGGCTCTGGTCGTTGATCACTCGGGGACCGGTAACATATTCGCCATACTCGGCATTATTGGAGATGGAGTAGTTCATGTTGGCGATGCCGCCTTCATACATCAGGTCGACTATCAGCTTAAGCTCATGCAGGCACTCGAAATAGGCCATTTCCGGAGCGTATCCGGCATCTACCAGGGTCTCAAAACCGGCTTTTACCAGCTCGACTGCGCCACCGCAGAGTACGGCCTGTTCACCGAACAGATCGGTCTCGGTTTCGTCCTTGAAGGTTGTTTCGATGATGCCGGTACGACCGCCGCCGATAGCACTGGCGTAGGAAAGTGCCAGGTTACGGGCTTTACCTGATGCATCCTGAAAGATGGCAATTAGGTCAGGAATTCCGCCACCTCTTACAAACTCGGAGCGAACGGTGTGACCGGGCGCCTTCGGGGCGATCATGATGACGTCGAGGTCGGCGCGCGGCACGACCTGGTTGTAGTGGATGGCAAAGCCGTGAGCAAAGGCAAGTGCTGCTCCCTGCTTGAGTTTCGGAGCAATTTCATCACGGTAGAGTACCGACTGGAACTCGTCAGGCGTCAGGATCATTACCAGATCGGCAGAGGCAACAGCTTCGGCAACGCTTGCCACCTTGAGACCGGCATTCTTTGCCTTGATAGCGGAGGTTGATCCCTCACGCAGTGCCACGGTCACATCAACACCTGAATCCATAAGGTTACAGGCATGGGCATGACCCTGGGAACCGTAACCGACTATGGTAACTTTTTTTGCCTTGATCAAAGCGAGATCACAATCACGATCATAATAAACATTCATGCTGATACATCCTCCACACAAATTATATCCGGCAAACCGGTCAAACTATATACGCTAAACGAGCGAGATAAATACTACATTCAACCACGACTGTCAACGTAATAGCTGTTCTGGCCCTGCTGCAGGAGAAGAAGTCCCGTATTGGACGAAAAAAGCCGCCCGGATACGGGCGGCTGGGACAACTAACACACATCCTGCAGTTTTCAGCTTTTCTACCCGTTCCACCCTTTGGCGCCGCGGCCAATGGCAACGGAACCGGTACGGACAACTTCCTTCAGTCCCAGTGGGCGCAGCAGTTCCAGAATTGCGTCGATTTTGAGCGGGTTACCGGTCGCCTCGATCGTGTAGGATTTTGGAGTGACATCGATGATTTTAGCCCGGAAGATATCCACAACTCTTAACACTTCGGCTCTGGCCTCATCCTCGGCAGAAACCTTGATAAGTGCCAGTTCCCGTTCAATGGCGCTGCCGTCGCTGAAATCAAGTACTTTGAGTACGTCGATCAGTTTGTTGAGCTGCTTGTTGATCTGCTCAAGAATCTGGTTATCGCCACGTGTAACAATCGTCATGCGTGACAATCCATCTTCGTTGGTGGGCGCTACCGAGAGCGAATCGATATTGAATCCGCGCCCCGAGAAAAGCGTAGCGACACGAGAGAGCACTCCGAAATCGTTTTCAACTATTACCGATATTGTATGTTGCATAGCAGTTTCCTCTCCTTAAGCGTTCAATACCATTTCATTCAGCGATGCTCCGGCCGGGACCATCGGCAGTACTTTTTCCTCACGGGCTATTTTGAATTCCATGATTACCGGTCCATCTTCCTTGAAACCCTGCGTGATAACCGATTCGACTTCGCCAGGTTTTGTAGCCAGGAATCCTTTAGCCCCATAGGCATCGGCCAGTTTAATATAGTCGATCGGGAGTTCCATACAGGTTGAAGAGTAGCGTTTGTCGAAGAACAGCTCTTGCCATTGGCGCACCATGCCGAGAAAATTGTTGTTAAGGATAACAATCTTCACCGGAAGTCTGTTTTGTACCAGCGTGGCCATTTCCTGGATATTCATCTGAATTCCGCCGTCGCCGCAGATGGTGATAACCTGACGACCTGGAAATGCTGCTTGCGCTCCCATTGCCGCCGGCAGACCAAATCCCATGGTACCGAGCCCACCCGAGGTGAGCAGGGTGCGCGGTTTGTTGAATTTGAAGAATTGTGCTGTCCACATCTGGTGTTGCCCGACATCTGTTGAAATAATGGCGTCTTCGTCGGACAGTTCGCGGAGTTTCTGGATGACAAACTGTGGTTTGATGACGGTGCTGCTCTGCTTGTAGGCGATAGGATGTTTTTCCTTCCAGCCGTCAATATCCGCATGCCAGGGAGCCAGCGCCGTAATAAACCCGGCCAGTTTTTCCGGATTTTTGCCGGCCTGCGTGAGCATTTTGACCAGAACGTCTTTGACGTCGCCAACTATCGGCAGATCAACGCGGACATTCTTCTTGATCGATGTCGGATCGACATCGATATGAATAATCTTCGCATGCGGAGCAAATGTCGAGAGCTTGCCGGTGACACGGTCATCAAATCGGGCGCCGATGGCAATGATCAAGTCGCTGTGGGTCATTGCCATGTTCGCACAATAGGCGCCGTGCATGCCGAGCATGCCAAGCGAGATCGGGTCGCTTTCTGGAAACGATCCGAGTCCCATCAGCGTTGTCGTTACCGGCACCGATAGCGTGCGGGCCAGCTCGGTCAATGGTTCGGAGGCATCTCCGAGTACCACGCCACCCCCCACGTACATGACCGGACGCTGTGAGTCGAGTATCATCGCGACCGCTTTCTCCACCTGACGGGGATGACCGGAGAGATTTGGTTTATACCCACGGATTTCAACTGATTCTGGGTAATGAAATTCTCCCAGCGCCATCTGCACGTCCTTGGGAAAATCCACCAGAACCGGGCCGGGACGTCCACTCCGGGCGAGATAAAACGCTTTTTTCATGGTCAGGGCAATATCCTTGACGTCACGAATCAGAAAGCTGTGCTTCGTGCAGGGTCGGGTAATGCCAATGATATCTACCTCCTGAAAGGCGTCGTTACCGATCAGCGCGGTCGGTACCTGACCGGTGATAATAACCATCGGGATCGAATCCATATAGGCAGTTGCAATGCCGGTAACGGTATTGGTCGCTCCTGGTCCGGATGTGGCAATTGCTACTCCGACTCTGCCGGTTGCGCGGGCATAACCGTCGGCCGCATGGGTGCCGGCCTGTTCGTGACGCGGCAGGATGTGATGTATCGCTTTAAAGTTATAAAGCTCGTCATACAGATTGATGACGGTACCGCCCGGATAGCCGAAAACGGTATCCACTCCCTCTTTTTTCAAACATTCCAACATTATTCGTGCACCGTTCATTTTCATACGTAACCTCTGTACACTTAAATTTCACCTCGAAAGGAGGTGGAAAACGAAACTTCTCAGTCTGCTGTGGTAACGGCACCGGTATGAGCCGACGTTACCACCTTGGCGTATCGAGCAAGCCAGCCACCCTTGATTTTGGGGGGTGGAGCCTGCCATTCTGACCGGCGGGCAGCCAATATGGCGTCGTCTACCAGCAGTTCCAGGCGGCGGTTCGGGATGTCGAGCAGAATCCTGTCGCCATCCTTGACCAGGGCAATAGGTCCCCCTTCGGCTGCTTCGGGCGAGATGTGGCCGATACAGGGGCCACGGGTTCCCCCCGAAAAACGGCCATCGGTGATCAGGGCGACGCTGTCCCCCAACCCCATCCCCATGATGGCCGCTGTCGGTGCCAGCATTTCACGCATACCGGGACCACCCTTGGGCCCCTCATAGCGTATTACGACCACATCGCCTGATGTGATCTTCCCTTCCATGATGGCGGCCATGGCCTGCTCTTCGGCATCAAAACAGCGTGCCGTGCCTTCAAAGTTCATCATGACGGCTGAAACGCCCGACTGCTTGACTACGGCCCCTTTGGGAGCGATGTTTCCGGAAAGTATGGCGATGCCACCTTCCTTCTTTATCGGGTTCCCAAGCGGGCGGATAACCTCCTCGTCCACATTCTGGATACTCTCGGCCAGTTGATGTGTGGTCAGGCCGAACAGTGTGGGCGTATCATTTATTTTACTGCCAAGTTGTTTCAGAACACCGGCAACACCGCCGGCAATGTCCAGATCTTCCATAAAATGTTCTCCGGCCGGATTCATCGAGGCCAGTTGAGGCGTATCTTTTGCCAGTTCATCGAACAGCTCCAGCGGCAGTTCGACACCGGCTTCGTGAGCGATGGCCAGCAGGTGCAGCACGGTGTTGGACGACCCCCCCAGCGCCAGATCAACGCGGATCGCGTTTTCAAAGGCGGCGCGGGTCAGGATGTCGCGCGGTTTGACGTCATTGTTCACGAGATCGACGATCTTTTCACCGGAAGCAAAGGCGATGCGGCGTTTGAGCGCCGATACGGCCAGGGCTGTACCGCAGCGCGGCAGACTCATCCCCAGGGTTTCGGTCAAAATAGCCATGGTGTTGGCGGTAAAGAGCCCCTGGCAGGAACCCATGCCGGGACAGGCGTTGTCTTCACAGACCTGCAGTTCCTTGTCGCTGATGACGCCTGCCTTGTAGCGGGCCATCGCCTCGAAGGTGTCGGACACGAATGAGTACTTGCGACCGGTCTGGCCGCGACCGCTCATCATCGGACCGGCCGTGACGACGATACAGGGGATGTTCAGACGGGCAGCCGCCATTAACATGCCGGGGGTTATCTTATCGCAGTTGGTCAGCAGGACGAGGCCGTCAAGACGATGCGCTTCCGCGACCGATTCAACCATGTCGGCGATCAGTTCGCGGGTCGGAAGGGAGTAATGCATCCCTTTGTGTCCCATGGCCATACCGTCGCAGACGCCCGGAATACCGAAAAAGAATGAATATCCGCCGCCGGAGTGAACCCCTTTTTCAATAAAGCGTTCCAGATCTCTCATGCCGACGTGGCCGGGAATCAGATCCGTAAAGCTGGTTGCAATGCCGATAAACGGCTTGTTCATCTGGTTCTGCGGGACACCGGTCCCTTTCAGAAGGGCGCGGTGCGGTGTCCGTTCGAGTCCTTCCGTTATCATATCGCTACGCATGTAGATGTCCTTGATTTGAGATTGATGTAATGGTGCTAACCCCGTGATTGATCGAAATTTACGGGTTGAGAAAGATAATATAGATAGACCGGCGTGTCAACCGGAATGGCCATGCCGATTTTATTTCATCGGTAGCTATGAACCGGACGGGACAACAGTCTTCCGGTTTCGTGCGGTCAGTCCGTTCAAAAAATTGCGCAAAAACTGATCACCGCACTCTTTGTAATGCTTGTGTTCTTTATTTCTGAACAGCGCGGAGAGTTCGGATTTTGAAATGATAACGCCTGCCAGCTTCATTATTGCAAGCATGTCGTCCTCTTTCAGATCAAGGGCAATGCGCAGCTTTTTAAGGATGGCGTTGTTGTTCAATGAGGGATCCGGCTTCGGTTGCAAGGTCTCGGCAGAGTCCCGCTTGCCGCGACGGTGAATGATCAGTCCATCGAGAAAAAACGACAGCAGGGGGTTGCTGCACGAGATAAACTCGTCTTCGTCGTCCTTTTTCAGCAGTTTGAGCAGGGTAGGGAGTTCCAGCGTACAGCCGGAGAGTTTAAAAATGTCGATCATGCCGGGGTTGCTGATGTCAAGTGCATATCGCACCCGGCGCAGAATATCGTTGTTGTTCATTGGTAATAACTCCTATATGTATAAAAAATTACTTGAACGCCGCAACCTGGGCCTGATACAGGGTAACCGGCACAAAGCGTACGGCAAATTCGGTCGAGCATCTTATACACGCAACAAAAAACGGCTTGCCGCTTTTGCCTTTTTCAAACGGCAGGTCCTGTTTGTGATTGCAGTAGGGACATGTCGTTGAAACTACAGACTGGGCAATTTTGACCGGCTTCAGATCCGTTGCGCCACCCTTTGCCGAAACCGTTTTTTTTGCGGCACTCTGTTGAAGTGTGGATGTCTGCGGCAGTTCTTCGGACGGCCCTGATACGGAAACAGTAGTATTGTTCATGACAGTTCGCTCCTTTTTTGTCGAGGTAGTGATCGGAAGAAAGTCGTCTTCACCATGTTCAATGGCGGCAACCGGAGGGGGTAATATGCCTCTCATCGCCTTTTTCCAGAGAAGCGGCATCGATGTTTTGGAATAGTACAGTGGCCGGACACCTTTCATCAGCGCCGCGCCTTTTACGACGATATAATATTTGTCGCGATATGACACGAGAGTCTGGGTGCCGATTTCGGCAATCTTGAAACCGGAACATATCTTGTTGTCGAGCCAGAATGTGATTGTCTCTTCCATCGACCGCTCCCCCTTCGCCGGTGAATCTACACATGTAATAAGGTAACTGTTACCAGAATCGAATCAGCTTACCAATAAAAATTATGAATATGAAGCAGATGATTGTACTATGTTTCAAAATAGCTGTTAAAACTCATATCATATTTTGACCGGATTGGAAGAGATAATGACTGAAACTGCTCATCGTACCATATATCGTAAGGATTACACGGCACCGTACTACAGCGTTGCCAGCATCGACCTCCGTTTCGAACTTGGCGAGGAAACAACGGTTGTCACCTCCCGGATGGTGCTCCAGAGACTGGTTGATGAACCGTGCCCACTGGTACTGACCGGCACATCCCTTGTCATGCGGGAGGTGAAACTTGATGGTGTGCCACTTGCGCCGGGTCGCTACAGTGCCACCGACGACCTGCTGACTATTCCTGATGTTCCGGATTCCTTCACCCTTGAAGTGGTGACGGTACTTCGTCCCCAGGACAATACTGCGCTGGAGGGGTTGTATCGTTCCGCCGGAATGTTCTGCACCCAGTGTGAGGCGGAGGGTTTTCGCGCCATTACGTATTTTCCGGACCGCCCGGATGTCCTGACGCTGTTCACCACCACGATCATTGCCGATCCCGAACGCTACCCGGTGCTCCTCTCCAACGGCAATCTGGCGGCACGGGGGACATTGCCGGACGGTCGCCATTATGCCACCTGGCATGATCCGTTCAAGAAACCGAGTTACCTGTTCGCCCTGGTTGCTGGTGATCTGGTCTCCATTGAGGATCACTTTACTACCTGCTCCGGGCGGGAGGTGAAGCTGCGCATTTATGTGCATCAACAAAACGGTGACAAATGCGACCACGCCATGCGTTCTCTGAAAAAGGCTATGCGGTGGGATGAACAGCTCTACGGCAGGGAATATGATCTCGATTGCTATATGATCGTGGCGGTAGATGATTTCAATATGGGGGCCATGGAAAACAAGGGGCTCAATGTCTTCAATTCCTGCTACGTTCTCGCCAGTCCGGCCACTGCTACCGATGAAGATTACCGCGCCATTGAAGAGGTGATCGGCCACGAATACTTCCATAACTGGAGCGGCAACCGGGTAACCTGCCGCGACTGGTTCCAGCTTTCCCTGAAAGAAGGGTTGACCGTCTTTCGTGACCAGGAGTTTTCGGCCGATATGCAGTCACGCGGGGTGAAGCGGATTGAAGACATACGGGTGCTCAGAACATCCCAGTTTCCCGAAGATGGCGGTCCGATGGCGCACCCGGTGCGCCCCGATTCCTATATGGAGATAAACAATTTCTATACGGCGACCGTCTATAACAAGGGTGCCGAGTTGGTCCGGATGCAGTACACGATGCTCGGTGCGGAGCGGTTCCGCCGCGGTATGGACCTCTATTTTGCCCGCTATGACGGTCAGGCAGTAACGGTTGACGATTTTGTGGGCTGTATGGCGGAAGCTGGGGAGCTTGATCTTGAACAGTTCGCCCTCTGGTACAGTCAGGCCGGTACGCCCCGGCTCACCGCCTCCGGTTCCTACGATGCAGTGAATCAAGCCTTTACCCTGACGGTCGGTCAAAACTGTCCGGCAACACCCGGTCAGCTGGAAAAGAAGCCGTTGCATATTCCGCTGGCTCTCGCTCTGCTTGACCGGAACGGTAACGAACTGCCGCTGACACTGGCCGGCGAGAGCGCCGGGACGGCAACCACGCGTGTTCTTCATCTCCGTTTGGCCGGAGAATCATTTTGCTTCACCAACGTGGTCGAGGAGCCGGTACCGGCGCTGCTGCGCGGTTTTTCGGCTCCGGTCAAGCTGGAGTACCCGTACCGGCATGATCAACTCGCTCTGCTGATGGCGCATGAATCGGATCCGTTCTGCCGCTGGGAAGCGGGACAGCAGATGGCGATCCGGGTCATACTTGGACTGGTTGACGATCTTCACCACGGAGTCGCGCTGACCCTTGATGGTGCGTTTGCCGATTCCTTCCGGATAACGCTTGTCAGTGGCTACCAGGATCGTGCCTTTCTGGCTGAAACCCTCACACTCCCCACGGAAAAATATCTGGCCGAACTGGTACCGGTTGTAGATCCAGCGGCTATTCATACGGCGCGTCAGTTCGTTATCCACACGTTGGCGGCACGTTTTACTGATGAATTACTGGCGGTACGCGCCCAAAATACGAATGAAGCCCCGTATGCGCCTGACGATGGCCGCTCCGGAGCGCGTCGGCTGGCCAACCTTTGTCTGTCGTATCTGATGAGCAGTTGCGACCAGAGAGCAATCGACCTCTGTCACGACCAGTACCGTCGGTCGGACAATATGACCGACGCTATCGGGGCGTTGACGCCGCTTGCTTCCTGTGACTGTCCGGAACGGCGGGAAGATCTTGACGATTTTTACCGGCGCTGGCAGGGAGAACGGCTCGTTGTCGATAAATGGTTCTCGCTCCAGGCTGCGTCCACGCTTGCCGGAACAGTGGACGAAGTTCGGACGTTGCTGGAGCATCCCGCGTTTGAACTGACCAATCCCAACCGTTTCCGTTCCCTGGTAGCGGCGTTCAGTCAGCGCAACCAGGTCCGTTTCCACGATCAAAGTGGCACGGGGTACCGTTTTCTGGCCGATCAGCTTCTTCGGCTGATTCCGGTCAACCCGCAGGTGTCGGCCCGGTTGCTGTCGCCGCTTACCACCTGGCGGCGGTATGAGCCGGGGCGGAGCCAGTTGATGCAGCAGCAGTTGCAGCGGATTAAGGCCGTTCCGGATTTGCCGTGCGACGTCTACGAAGTTGTGACTAAAAGTCTGGAGGGGTAGCAAAATTCGACGGCAGGCGGAAAAAACGGGTGTTGGTAAAGATTGTCGGAGGTGAGTAAGCGTACGATGGTATCGATCAGTGCTTCATGTGGCCGTCAGGGTCAACTGTTGGGAGTCGAGCTCCTGGCTCCTTTTTTTTCGCGGACTTTCTCTTTCATTTTTCGTGTTCCCCGATAGCCGTCACGTTGATGGTGTATCTCCATCATCCGTATTTCTTCTTCATTCATCGTAATCACGGAATGTACATCGGTTAAAGCTTTCTTCCTTTTTCCACCATTCAACCCCGTTATTTTTGCCGGCGCGTTATCTGTTGGAACTTTTCCAAAGCAGACAACTTCGAATTTTTCCGGTGTATCGGTCATCTTGCAATCAGCAAGAGCCATGTTTGGCAGAATAACTGCCAATACAATAAATGAAAATAAATATGGAATGGAGTTGGTCATAAGTTACTTTTTTTCGGCCTGAAAAGTGGCATAAATAATCCGTGAAAAGGTGCTCTTTTCAATTGTTTTATAAATTATTTTATAACGGTAAACATCTCAAACTGATTGATGCAGAATATAAACGCCGCTCTCAGTCCTTCGGATAGTTACCCAGTTATCTTTAATTTATTTGTTGACTACTTCCCGGGCACATTGTGGTGACCTGCACATGTTTGCAGCATACCTTCTTCTCACGATAGAACAAACTATTTATAACTATCTATAAACTATATTGATATACACATTTCAATTTGGCATACACCGTGTAGAGAGCTTGTAATGTCTCATAATAATTGTGCAGCAACTTTTTGCTGTATACGGAGGTGTGCTATGAAACTGATAGAAGCAGTCATAAACCGATTCAAGCTGGAAGAGGTGCGGAACGTTCTTGATGAAATCGGTGTCGAAGAGTTTTTAGAAAGTGGCGTTATTTACCACAGTCATCAGAAGGGGCAAGTGATGATGTTTCGAGGCGCCAAATTCGTAGCGAACCTGGTTGAGAAGGTGAAGCTGGAGATCATTACGGCGGACGATTCGGTGGGAAAGATCGTCGAGGCTATCGGTTCTATTGCCGGGACCGGGCGCAATGAAGATTGCCGGATTGCCATACGTTCATATTTGGAAGCAATCGAGGGTTAGCTGAAGAGGTGCGCTTTTACGAAGAAAGCAAATCTATCTATTACGCATTGTACGCTGTAATTTCAGTGCGCGTTGATTCTGTCACGTAGCATCGCACTCGTTCTGAATACCACGATCTTCCTGGATTCAATGGTTAAAGATTCACCCGTCTGAGGGTTTCTGCCTCTTCGATCGGTTTTCTGTTTAACTTCAAACTTACCGAATCCTGATATTTTGACATCTTCGCCGGATTCCAGAGTTGACTTGACAATTGACAGGAATTCCTCAAATAGAGCTGAAGACTCCTTTACGGTGTATTCCATCTGCTCGGAAATATTTCCTATTATAGTCGCTTTTGTTAATGCCACCTGTTGTCCCTCCACGGTTTTATTTCATGTCACGAAAGGTGTATTCGGTTACACATGTTTGTTCTTGATTATTACAACATCGATTCTATTATTGCCAGAATTTTCTGTAATTCAGACTACAAAAATCAAGTCAACAACCGATAAGATTAAAATGTAAGCGTCATCATATTCACTGTAGTGGGAGGTTATTGCTTATGGAGTTTACCTTTAATGGTGACACAGATTATGTTCTGGCAGTGATAGATAAGAAGCTGGGTGAATTGAGCAAAACCGTTAGAGACAGTCAGGCTAAAGTTGTTTACCTTTCTTCTGCTGATACAACAACGACCCTTCGTGATAACTACGCTTAGCCGCCCACATTCCCCAATATGTTGTTCTCTCGGGGTAGAGCTGTATGTGTGACTGGTCGCGACTCATTGTCGGTGACTCATTCACCTTTCCCTGCAACATATTGTGCATAAGAAACGGTATGCTGCTTCCTCATAAACATACAAGTATCCGAGCAGTAATGCATAGAACCTTCAATTAACAGTCCTGTAATAATTTCTAATCGATGTGTATCCGGCAGTATTTTGATGGAATAGACACTATCAGAATCGGCAGCTTTGAAATCCCTGCCGCAGTGGCAGCATGTTGAGCATTCTAACGGCATCTATAATATTCCCAATATGAATGAGTATCTGCGGGAGGGGAGTTCGGGCTACGTTACTACTCCTTCTTTTGGAATACAACTGAAATTCTTTATAGTACTATTGCCAGCATACGTTACCCCTTGGACCAACGACCCGTCACCCCACCTGGAAGAGAGTCAGGAGCTGATCGATTATTCCCCGCGCCTGTTCGCAAGAGCACGGCTCGAATGTTTTTCTGAAGGGAGATTATTATGCTGATTCTTCATAATGTTGTTAAAACGTATGCGGGTAAGGCGTCGGTGACTGCCCTGGCGGATATCAGTCTGAACATCGCAGCAGGTGAGATGGTGGCGATCATGGGTCCGTCCGGTTCGGGTAAATCAACCCTGCTTAACCTCCTTGGAGGGCTTGACGTTCCCACGTCCGGGCAGGTTCTGGTTGCCGGGTGCGATCTGGCCGGGAAAAATGAGAAGGAGCGCTCCCTGTTTCGCCGCTCCAAGGTGTCGTATATATTTCAAGCGTACCACCTGATGCCAACCCTGACGGTTAGCCAGAACGTGGCGCTGCCGCTGCATCTGGCGGGAATTTCAACCAGGGAAATAGAGCGTAAGGTGGCTGGAGCTCTTCAGGATGTGGGACTTGAGTCGCGTGCCGATCATCTGCCTGATGAACTCTCCGGCGGGGAGCGGCAGCGGGTCGCCATTGCCAGGGCGCTGGTGACCGACGCTCCGTTGCTGCTGGCTGATGAACCGACCGGCAATCTGGATACGGTTCGTGGCGTAGAGATTCTGCAACTGCTCAAAACCATCAACCGGGCTCGGGGAACCACCATCGTCATTGTCACCCATGACCAGAAAGCTGCCTCCGTCTGCGCCCGGCTGATCAGACTGCGTGACGGTTCGGTGGATGGGGATTCCGCACAATCCGGAGATGCGGCATGAGGTTTCTGCTCCGCACCCTCTCACTTTCCTATCTTAAACGTAATGTGGCTAAAACACTTCTTACTCTTCTTGGTGTAATCGTCGGAGTCGCTACCTACAGCTCTATTCGGAGCGCCCAGGGGACGCTGATCAAAGGGATCCGTTCCACTATCGACCGTGTGGCCGGTAAGGCTCAGCTTCAAATCACCATGGTGGGGGGAGTCCCCGAGGAGGTGCAGGAACAGGTGCGCGGGCTGCCGGGAATTCGTGCCACATCGCCGGTTATCGAGCAAATTGTCACGCCGCAGCGGAGCGAACTGGGTAGTATCCTTGTCATCGGGGTTGATCTGCTGGGGGATCGTGAGATGCGGGATTACGGTTTTGAGGGGGACGATGCTGATCTGGATGATCCGCTCCTCTTTCTTGCCCAGCCCGATTCAGCGCTCTTTACCCGTCAGTTTGCTGAAAAGGCCCCGTTGAAGGGGGGCGAGAGTATCGCGCTTACCGTGCCCAAGGGAACAAAGCGGGTAACGGCCCGGGGAATGCTTACCACCAAAGGGTTTGCCGAAGCATTCGGCGGCAATCTGATGGTGGTGGATATATACGCCGCCCAGGAACTGTTCGGACGTGGGCGCCGCTTTGACCGCATTGATGTGCGGCTAACGGAGGGGACTGGCGTGGCGCAGGGTATTGCCACGCTGGAAAAGTCGCTTGGCCCTGCCTATCGGGTGGAAACACCGGGCAAACGGGGTGAGCAGCTGGAGCGGATTGTCGCCAACTTTATCGCCGGATTCAACCTGTCCAGTGGTTTTGCCCTTTCAATCGGTACCTTTCTTATTTTTAATTCGTTCAGTGTGGCGGTTAACCGGCGGCGGCGCGACATCGGCACGTTGCGTGCCCTGGGGGCAACACCGCATCAGGTGCAACTGTTGTTTCTTGTCGAGGCGCTTATTATCGGTATTGTCGGCGGCGCAGTCGGTTGTCTGACCGGTATGACCGTTTCGCAGGCCTTTCTCCAGATGATGGGACAGACTACCGAGACGATTTACGGAGTTACCAGTTCGGGAACCGTGCATCTGCCGCTGGGGATTGTCCTGGAATCGCTGCTGCTCGGTGCTGTGGCATCATTGATCGGCGCCTGGGGGCCAGCTCTGACCGCATCACGTATTCCACCCACCGAGGCATTTGCCAAGGGGGCGTTTCAGGCTCGTCCACCCGGCAAGGCAGCACCACGGCTTGCCGCCGGTGTCGTGCTTCTGGCAGGAGCGATTGCCTGTGCGCTTCATCCACCTTTTGGCGGCACGTCCTACATTTTTGCTGTCATGCTGATCGGCGGCGCCGGGTTTGTACAGTTGGTAGGGCCGTTTTCCCGGTGGCTTTTGAGACTGCTTGTTGCTTTGGCTACACGCTGCGCGCCGGTGGCGGGCTATCTCTCCGGCGACGCCCTGCTCGGCAATCCACGCCGCACCGCAGGCACCATCATGGCTATGGCACTGTCACTGGCATTTGTGCTCGGTCTGGGTGGATACATGGGGTCGAGCAAGCTCGCCCTTATGCGCTGGATGAATGATGCCCTGACCTGTGATCTTTTTGTGCGGGCTTCGGCCAATTTTTCACGCCCCGATTATCTGTTTTCTGCAACGGTGCGGGATGAGTTGCTGCATCTGCCCGGGATCAGGCGTGTGGAAAGTTACCGGGCGATTCATCCGCTCTACCAGGGTAACCAGATCATGGTGGCGTCCATAGAGATTGCCCAGCTTATGGAGCGTATTACCTATGAATATGCGCAGGGAAACGCGGAGTCATTACGAGCCGGAGTCCATGCCGGTGGGTGTGTTGTTTCGGAAAACTTCATGCGCCGCTATCACCTGGGGGTGGGGCAACAGGTGCAACTGGTCACACCGCTCGGTGCGGTGCGGATTCCGATAGCGGCAGTGGTGCGCGATTACGGTTCCGACCAGGGGACGGTGCTGTTGGACCGTGCGCAGTTCGTCCGTCTCTGGCAGGATGACCGGGTGGATATTTTTGATGTCTCGGTGACTCCCGGCACACCTGTCGGCCCGGTGCGCGATGCCATCCGCGCCAGACTGGCCGGGCGGTTTCCTGCGCTGGTGTCAACACGTCAGGAGTTTACCGCCGAGATCACCAAGGCTATTGATGCGTTTTATGCACTGACAAAGGTGACGGTTGTTCTTGCCCTGGTGGTGGCATTTCTCGGAATTATTACTGCGCTGCTTATCTCGGTGGCAGAGAGGACCAGGGAACTCGGTATTTTGAAAGCGGTTGGCGCGCTACCGGGGCAACTTGGCCGGAGTGTGGTTCTGGAGGCGCTGCTCCTCGCTTTTGTCGGGCTGGCACTGGCGATCCCGGCAGGCAACCTGTTTGCCATGTTCATGGAGGGTCCGCTGGCGGAGCTGTTTACCGGATGGATCATGCCGCACTACTATCCGTGGGAAACTCTTGCAGAGTTGATGGTTGCCCTGCCGCTGATCTCGGCCCTGGCCGCCTGGTTTCCGGCGAGGCAGGCAGGGCGGATGAAGATTACCGAGGCGATTGAATATGAGTAGTTTCTTCACCTCACTGTGCGAAGGAGGAACTTAAATTTTGTGGAGGTTGAGATGTTGACAAACCGAAAAATACAGTTTTTTTTCCTCCGTTTGGGCATGGTTATCCTTTTAATAACTCTCTTTGCCAGTTTTGTCTGTGCCGTTGATGCCCGCTCACTTCTCAAGGAATCAGAAAAACGCCATCGCACCCGTACCAATCAGTATTCAGGTGAACTGACGGTGGTGAACAAGGAGGGGAAGGTACGTAAAAAGGGGTGGAAGAGTTTTCGGGATGGGTATGCCGGTGACGCTAAAAATCTGATCCGCTTTACTGACCCCCCCGAAGTGAAGGGGGTCGGTTTCCTCGCTCTCTCACGATCCGCGGGGCAGAGTCCGGATCAGTGGCTCTACCTCCCTTCCATGAAGCGGGAGCGCCGGATTGCGTCTCAGGACCGGGACAACTCCTTTGTCGGAACCGACTTTAATTACGAGGACATGGAAGAATTCGACCACGAAAAATATAAGGTGGCCTTACTGGGTGAACAGCCCATTGACGGTGTGCCCTGTCATGTTGTCAATGCGGTTCCTTTGGACACAGTGGGAAAATCGGTTTACGATAAAAAAGTACTTTACCTGCGTAAGGACAACCTTTATCTGGTGCAGGAAGATCTCTATCGCAAAGGAGACCGGGAGGCTTCCAAACGGATGATCCTGTCTGATCTTCAGCAGATAGATGGTCATTGGGTGGCGCGAAAGATGGAAATGAGCGACCTGAAAAAAGGGAGCAAGACCACGGTACTTCTCAGAGAAATTGCCTTTGACCGGCCGCAGCTTGCGAGCCGATTCACATTGCAGAATCTGAACCGTGAGGGGGGGGAGTGACCCTTCACCGCACAGGAATATGCTTTTTCCTGCTGCTTATGCCGCTCTCTGTTCAGGCTCAGGGATTTTCCGGGTATGCCGAGGCTATGGGGGGGGCGTACGCCGAGCAATGGCCAGGTCGTGACCGTTTGGGACTCGGCCGGGGAACTTTCTTTGTCAAATGGGAGGAGAAGACGGGTGATACGCAACTCACCGCTTCGGTGCGTGGTGAACAGATCGCTTCGGACGGGGAGGGAACTCAGCTCTTCGATCCGGCTGACCGGGAACTCAGGCGTTCACCGTTATCGTTACGCGATTTCTGGCTGCGCGTACCGCTTGGCTCCGCCGATGACCTCCAACTGGGACGTTTTCAGCTCGGTTGGGGGAAGACCGATGGCTATTCCCCCGCTGATGCCTTTCTTCCTCGCGATCTGACCGACCCGTTTGCCGATGAAAAAATTCCGCTCTGGGGCGTGCGTTTGACCGGCTACAGCGGAGCGCTCCGCTATGAAGCGGTCGCCGCTCCCGTAACAACACCCTGGCGGCTGCCGCCGCTTGGCAGCCGTGCGGCCCCGTTTCATTCCGGCTCAGTACCGGCAGGAACCTTGTTCAAAGAGGTTGAATCTGCACCACCCGGTATCGGTTTTGCTGCCGTACGCCTTCAGGTGGCTCTCGGGGAGTGGGAACTGGGCGGGTGGGGGCGGGGCGGGGTGCGTGCCGCACCGCTATTAGCCTTCCGGACTGATCAGGCTGATTACACCTCCGGCCGATTAACCGTTCCGGTCGAGCGCCGCTACGCCCGGGAGGAGGCGGCCGGAATCGAACTTTCCCGGATCATCGGATCATTGATCGTGCGAGTGGAGGGGGCGGCCCTGTTTTCCCGTGAACGTGATCTCGGTAACGCCCTTATCGGTGCGCTGAGTATTGAAAAAGGGTTTGGCGATGGTACGCTGCTGGTTACGCTGGCAGGCAATGCGATTACTCCACCGGTTGATGCGGCGCAGCTTTTCGACCGGGCTGTTCTCCCCGCACTTATCACGGCGTGGCATAGATCTGAGGAGTGGGGAGAATGGAGGCTGGTCTGGAGTGCCGGTCTGAAGCATGTTGACGGGCTGTGTAAAGGTGAGGTGGGCTATGCCATTGATGATGTCTGGAAAATGACGGTTGGCGCAGAGCTTCCGTATGGTTCACGTACCGGCCCCCTTGGTGGACTTTATCCCGCCCGGAATGTGCATCTGGCGTTGCGGAGAAGTTGGTAATATGAAAGAGCCCGCACATTCCAATTATGCGCAGGCTCTTTTATTCAGTTACGACATATATTACTTCCCTTTTATCATCTCTATTTCCAGGTTGATGGTGATTTCTTCTCCCACGGCTACCCCACCGGTTTCAAGGGCTTTATTCCATACTAATCCGAAGTCCTTGCGGTTAATCTTCGTGCTGGCAACGGCGCCACTTCTCAAATTTCCATATAGATCTTTGCTTGCCCCTGTCGGACCTTCCACATCAAGAACGACTTCTTTGGTAATGCCGTGCAGTGTCAAATCTCCGGTGACCTGGAGCTTGTCTTTCCCTGTCCTGACAATTTTTTTGGATACGAAGGTCATGGTCGGATATTTGGCGACATCAAAGAAATCGGCGCCACGCAGATGCTCGTCCCGCTTTTGGACATTGGTGTTAATGGAAGCGGTGTCGATGGTGACGTTCACTTTTGATTTGGTAATGTCTTTGTCGTTGATGTCAACGACGCCGCTCTGTTTATCAAAGCTACCCCTGACATTCGATACCATCAGGTGACGTACCTTGAAGCCGACAGATGAGTGATCGGGGTCTATGTTCCAGACCGTGGCGGATGCCAGCGCGGGAAGTGACAAAGCGATGATTGTGCTGATTGATGCGAGTAAATGTCTCATGATTTTTCTCCTTTGTGAGGTGCTGTTTTATATTGCAGGTATAGTTTGCATGTCAATTTGAAAGATTTGGGCAGTTAGAATGTATCTCCCGGAGGCCGAGTTTTTTACACAGCCGTCCCAGCAGTTCCTGCTCATGTGTTGCCAATAAGCCCATCTCTACGATAATGGCCGCTTCAACTTTTGAAAATGCTGCGCTGATACGGGTTTCTCCCTGATCTGTAAGACTTACGGTCAGATAACGCCGGTCTTCGCTGATTCGTTCCCGTTTTACCAGACCCTGCTTTTCAAGATTGTCAATGACCAACGTAATGTTTCCAGTACTTTTGAGAATTTTTGCGGCAATATCACGCTGGCAGAGCGGACCTTTGTGATACAGCGCTTCCAATACTCCGAACTGACTAATGGTGAGTCCTGCAACCGACATGGTGCGATTTACTCTGCTCGTTACCGAGTCGGCAGCTCTCATCAGTTTCGTGTAACAGTTTAATGCGGTATATGACGATGTTTGCTCTCTTTTCATATTCTTTATCCGGATAAAGATTGATGTCATATGATTTAATGTTAAACTATACCTGTGCTATGGTTCTGTCAAGATATTTTATGGTTTCCTCATTGTCATATTTACAGGTATTCTGCAGTAAACAGGGTGGTACTGAAGTTTAGGGCGCACAGGCGCAGAGTTTGTGATACTGTAATCTCTGTTAAGAAAAACTTTTCAGTGGACACGGAGGGATTATGCAGTATTTAGATATGTTGTACCGATTGGCGGTCAGTCTTTGGGCGGGCGGTAACGCCATATTTACGCTGATGCTGACGCCGATTCTCTTCAAAACCGAAAGCCGGGATGTTGCCGGGCGTATCGTGGGGAGCCTGTTTCCCGGTTATTTTCGCTGGGGGTTTGTTTGCGGCGTAATCGCGCTGGTCTGCCGCCTGGCCGGTCGTGGTTTTGATCCCAAACTACCAGTCGTTTTGCTGGCCCTGATGCTGGGGATGACACTTTTCCAGGCCTTTTACGTGGAGCCGCGTGCCGCCGAGCTGAAACGGAAGATCGTGTCCTTTGAGACAACCAGCAAGGAAGATCCGCTCCGGAAAGAATTCTCGAAGCTCCATGGTGTTTCGGCGGTCTGTAATCTGGCCGTGCTGGCGGGCGGGGTGGTTCTGGTGTTACTGCCGTAAAGGGGATGTGTTAATAAAGTGTGATTCCCGCCGGTTTGGTGAGTACCTCTTTATTAAGGAATGCGCTGAATAACAGAAATAACCCCAAAACCAGCTTGGCATGCCGCCATGCCGGGACTATTCTGCTGAGAAAACGAAAGGAAAATTCCATGTCTCAATTAACCATTATCGCAAAACTCGTGGCTAAAAAGGAATCCATTGATGTCGTCAAGAGCGAATTACTGAAGATGATTGCACCGACCAGGAAAGAATCCGGCTGCATCAATTACTGTCTGCATCAGGACAATGATGATCCCGCTGTCTTTGCCTACTATGAAAACTGGGAGAGTTCTGCCAGTTTCGAAGCGCATAAAAGCAGTGATCATTACAAGGCCTACGTCATGGCTCTTGAAGGATTGATTGAAGAAAAAGTCGTTAGCAAGATGACCCTTGTTGAATAAGGAGAGCAGGTCGAGACAACTGTTTTTGTCCGCTTGAAAAATAGTTCCAAAAGCGTACAATCGCACGAACGTCACCACATAATATGTTTTTGAGGAGGATGGCATGGACAGGAGGACATTCATAAAAACCACCGGGAGTGCGGTGTTGCTGGCTCCCGTGTTGCTCAGAGAAGCTCTTGCTGCTCGTGAACAGTCGCTTGTGGCAGTGGCGGAGGGGACTGATTATGCGGCCATAACCCGCAGAGCAATTACCGCCGTCGGTGGCATGAAGCGGTTTGTCAAGGTGGGTGATGTGGTCGTAGTGAAGCCGAACATGGGGTGGGACCGTTCTTGTGAGCTTGGCGCCAATACCCATCCCCTGGTGGTGCGAGCGGTGGTGGAGGAGTGTCTGGCTGCTGGGGCAAAGAAGGTCAAGGTCTTTGACAATACCTGTAACGACGCTCGCCGTTGCTACGTCAACAGCGGGATCGAGGGGATATTGAACGGGATGAAAGGGGTCGAATGCAAGCATATTGAACCGGAGCGGTATAAAAAAGTTGTATTGAACGGCCTGTTTCTGAAGGAGTGGGATCTCTATGACGAGGCGCTCACCGCCGATGTTTATATCAACGTCCCGGTCGCCAAGCACCACGGTTTGTCAAAGTTGACTCTTGGGTTGAAAAATGTCATGGGAATCATGGGAGGAACCCGCGGATTCATCCACCGCAACATCGATGTTGCTCTGGCCGATGTCAATGCCCATGTGAAGAAACATCTGACGATCATCGATGCAACCCGCATCCTGACCGCTCACGGGCCGCAGGGGGGTAATATTGCCGACGTTAAAGTGCTCAACAAGATAATCGCCTCGACTGACACGGTGGCCGCCGATGCATTTGCCACCACACTGTTCGGTTTGAAGCCATCCGATATTCCGGTGACCGTGGCTGCTTTCAAGCGCGGCCTTGGTGAGATGAATCTGGATAAAATCAAGGTTATGAAGGCTTGACGGAATGAGGATGACCCCTGCCCGCGTCTTTCAGTTGTTTTTTCTGATGTTGTTTCTGATCCTGTTCGTTCAGACGGAATACCGTGGTCATGATGAAATCAATGCGGCGGTAAATACCTTTTTCAGGGTTGATCCGCTGGTGTTGATCAGCTGTCTGCTCGCGACAAAAACGTGGATCTGGATGCTGTTTCCGGCCCTGTTGATGGTAGTGGCGACGCTGCTGCTGGGGCGTTTTTTCTGCGGCTGGATCTGCCCGCTTGGAACCATCCTTGATCTTGTTACGTCGCGGATCGCCAAGAGTGCCCCTCTCAAGGCGCTCAAAGGGAATACCAAATACTGGTTACTGTTGCCGCTGCTGTCGTCATCACTGTTCAACCTCAACCTGAGCGGACTGCTGGACCCGATTGCCATTTTACTGCGGGGGTTGTCATTCTTTTTCTACCCGATGCTTGGTCTGGCAGCACGGAGCGGGTGGGTCGGACTGTACCACACGATTGGCGAGCGGCGCGATACGGTGGCGCCTGTGTACAACCTGATTCGGGACAACCTGCTTCCGTTTCGGGATACTATCTACCCGCTGGCGTTATTTTCGGCACTCCTCCTGCTCGGCATTATCGCGCTGGAGCGTTTTGAAACACGCAACTGGTGCCGGAACCTCTGCCCGCTTGGCACGCTGCTCGGATGGCTGGGGCGCTTTTCCCTGTTCAACCGGGTGCCGACCGGCCTGTGCGGCGACTGCGGGCGGTGTCGCGAGTTATGTCCGACCGGTTTTGACCGGGATTTTCTTATGAAAGAGGAATGCATCATCTGTATGGAATGTAGTAAAGGGTGTCCCCATGACAGGATATCATTTCGTCTGTCACTGAAACATAAGGGGATTGGGCCGCTGTTGCCGGAGCGGCGGGTATTGCTTGGCGGCATGGCGGGCGGGTTGCTGTTGGCGCTGCCTGCGCGGTTTCGCCCTCCCGAAAAGGGGTCACGCCTGCTTCGTCCTCCGGGAGTGCGGAGTGAGGATGATTTTGTGCAGAAATGTGTTCGCTGTGGCGAGTGCATGAAGGTCTGTCTGAAAAACGCCTTGTATCCGGCGACATATCAGGCCGGGTTTGAAGGGATCTATACGCCGCACGTTATCCCCCGGCTGGGGTATTGTGAGTACAATTGCACCCTCTGCGGTCAGGTTTGCCCGACCGGGGCTATACCCAGACTGCCGGTAGAGTCCAAGCGGCGCGAAGTGATCGGCAAGGCGGTTTTCGACAAAAACCACTGTCTGCCGTATGCCCGTAAGATCGATTGTATTGTGTGTGAAGAACATTGTCCGATTCCGGAGAAGGCGATCCGTTCCCGCGAGGTGCAGATCACCGGGTTGGACGGTGTTGTTAAAACGATTAAGGAACCGTATCTGGTCGAAGAAATCTGTAACGGGTGCGGCATCTGTGAGAACGTCTGCCCTTTGGAGACAAAGGCTGGCATCGAGGTGTTTGCCGTGAACAGCCACGTTCCCATCTCCGCGCAAAGCTCCGGAGAAGGAACAGCGTTATCAAACCCTTATCAATGACAGGATATTTAATAAATAAGGAGGAGCGTGATGAAAATACTTGCCATAATTGGCAGCCCGCGCGGAATGGAGGGGAATACCGGCCGGCTTCTGGAGGAAGTGTTGTCCGGAGTAGCGGCAAGCGGCGCCGAGACGGAAATTCTCTCCCTGAGAACCCTGAATGTCCAGCCGTGCGAAGCCTGTGATGTCTGCCACACGACCGGAGTATGTAACATAAAGGACGATTATGAGAGTATTAAGGAAAAGTTGCTTACCTGCGACGGTTTCATTCTTGCCAGCCCGAATTACATCTCCAGCGTCACGGCTCAGATGAAAGCACTGTTTGATCGCTGTAACGGCCTGATCCATTGCATGGCTCTGGAAGGGACGTATGCAGCCATGGTCGATACATCCGGTAGCGGTGAGGACGAGGAGGTTATCAGTTATATGGGACGCTTTGTGAATACTCTTGGCGCGTACTCGATCGGCGGGATCGGTTCGCCTGTTGCCGGGATCAGAACCTTTCCCGATGAGAAGAACCTGTTTGACAACGCCCGTAAGCTGGGGGGGGAACTGTGCCGGTGTGTCGCCGAACGACAGGCGTTTCCGGAGCAGGATGCGTTTATAAATGGTTTCAGTGCCCGGATGTCGGGACTCGTCGGTATTATGAAGGAGTCTTGGCCCTATGAGCGGGAATATTGGGAGAAGAAACGTTCTTGAGTGGCAGCTGGACAAAATCGGTAGTATCGTGGCTGAATCGCTGCTATAGAAATCTGGCAGATGACAGATGAGCTTCAACGTTCTTGGAGGCGGCATGAAAATAAAAATCTGGGGTTGTCGTGGTTCATTACCTACTCCCGGTAATGAAACGCTCCGCTATGGCGGCAATACAACCTGTCTGGAAATCCGGTCGTCGACAGGTCATATGGTAATTGTAGATGCCGGTTCCGGATTGCGTAATCTCGGTAAAAGTATTCTCAAGGATAATGCCGTTACCGAGGTCCATTTCTTGTTCACCCACTCACACTGGGACCATTTAATGGGGTTTCCCTTCTTTGTGCCGGCGTATTTCAGCAAATACACCATGAAATTTTGTTGCGGGATGCATGCTCAGGAAACGATCAGGGATTTTCTTTCTCACCAAATGGAATCTCCTTATTTCCCCGTTGATTTCAGCCAACTACGAGCTACTATCGTTTTCGAATGCTCTAATCCACACCATGCAGTTTGTAATTGCCGCTGTAACGGACTGGAAATCAGCGCTGTACCGCTTAATCATCCTAATGGCGGATATGGTTATAAATTCGTCGAAAATGGCAAGACGTTTATATTTATTCCGGATAACGAATTCGGTTTTGCCCATGAGAACGGACCTACCAGAGAAGATTACATTGCACTCTTCCGTGATGTTGACCTGTTGATCCACGATGCCCAGTATACTGAAGATGAATACCGGCATACGCGTGGGTGGGGGCATTCAACATATGCGGATGCAACTGATGTTGCTATAGCCTCAAATGTCAAGAGTTTCGGCATGTTTCATCATGATCCCGACCGTACTGATGCCGACCTGGATCAACAGGTGGAGTTCTGTCGGCAGAGAATTCGTGCTGAAAAAAGCACGGTTCATTGTTTTGCAGTCGCGGAAGGGATGGAAATAGAACTATAAGGTTGTGTTGAAGCTGGTCCACTATAAGCAAAGCCCCGTCGTCCACTATACGCGTAGTCCTGAAAAGTATACAGCTCCATCCTGCCCATTTTCCTTGACTTGGCCGAAGCGCTGTACTAACTTCTGTAAAATTTTCATCCGCAAGGAGTCGTCCATGCACTATGACAAACTGACCGAAGGTCTGACCTTTGATGATGTCCTGCTCGTACCTGCCCATTCCCTGATTCTTCCCCGAGATGCAAACCTCACAACCCGAATCTCCCGAAATATATCGCTGAATATTCCGCTTGTGAGCGCAGCCATGGATACGGTTACCGAAGCCCGTACCGCTATCTGCATGGCCCGCGAAGGTGGCCTTGGTATTATTCATAAGAACCTCTCCATTGAGGCTCAAGCGTATGAAGTCGATAAAGTGAAAAAGAGCGAATCGGGCATGATCGTCGATCCGATCACCATGCGTCCGACGCAGAAAATCAGCGAGGCGCTAGATATCATGCAGCGTTATCGCATCTCCGGTGTGCCGGTTACCAAGGCTAACGGTAAGCTGGTTGGCATTCTGACCAATCGCGACCTCCGTTTTGAGACCGACTTCGACCTGCCGATTTCGGCGCGCATGACCAAACGCAATCTGGTGACTGTTGAGGTTGGTACAACGCTGGAACAGGCGAAAGAGCATCTGAAACATACCAGGGTTGAAAAACTGCTTGTAGTTGATAACGACCGTTTCCTTAAGGGGTTGATCACCATCAAGGATATTGAAAAGGTAAAGAAGTATCCCTTTTCATGCAAAGACAGTCTCGGCCGTTTGCGGGTCGGCGCGGCGGTTGGACCTACCGCTGAAATGGAAGCGCGAATGGAGGCTCTGATCAAAGCCGGAGTTGACCTGATCGTGATTGATACCGCGCATGGCCATTCCCAGGGGGTTATCGAAGCGGTGATGCGGGCAAAGTCGACGTTCCCCGGTTGTGAAATCGTTGCCGGAAATATTGCCACTGCCGAGGCGGCTGAGGCATTGATCAAGGCGGGAGCTGACGGTATCAAAGTAGGCATCGGTCCCGGTTCGATCTGTACGACCCGGATCGTTGCGGGAGTCGGGGTTCCCCAGATTACCGCAATTCACGAGTGTGCCCGTATGGCTCACAAATACGATATTCCGGTTATTGCCGACGGTGGCATCAAGTATTCCGGTGATCTTCCGAAAGCGGTAACCGCCGGCGCCGATTGTATCATGATCGGGTCGTTGTTTGCCGGCACTGAAGAGTCTCCCGGCGATACGGTTTTGTACCAGGGACGCACCTACAAGAGTTACCGCGGTATGGGGTCTATCGGGGCCATGAAAGACGGTAGCAAGGATCGGTATTTCCAGTCCGATGTCGGCGAGGATGTCAAGCTGGTTCCCGAGGGAATCGAAGGCATGGTGCCACTGCGTGGACCGCTCTCGGCCAATATTCACCAGTTGCTTGGAGGGTTGCGATCCGGAATGGGGTATACCGGCTGCGGCAGTATCAAGGAGTTGCAGGACAATGGGCGCTTTATCCGCATAACCGGCGCAGGGCTCAAGGAGTCGCATGTCCACGATGTGACAATTACAAAAGAGGCGCCTAACTACCGGGTAGGGAATTAATGAGCGATATCCACAACCAGAAAATTCTGATTCTCGACTTCGGTTCACAGTACACTCAGTTGATCGCCCGCCGGGTTCGCGAAGCCCATGTCTTCTGTGAACTGCATCCGTTCGACATGGATCTTGCCGCAATCCGTGCTTTTGCTCCAAACGGGATTATTCTTTCCGGCGGTCCCTGCTCGGTTTATGACGAGGGGGCACCGTCGGTTGCGGAAGAACTGTTTGAACTGGGGGTGCCGGTGCTTGGCATCTGTTACGGCATGCAGTTGCTGAGCCGTCATTTCGGAGGGGAGGTTGTGCCGGCCGGCAAGCGTGAATTCGGTCATGCCGAGTTGTTGTCTGCCGGGCGGCCCGGTCAGCTGTTTGATAATTTTTTTGTCGATGGCGCCAGTCCGGTCTGGATGAGCCATGGCGACCACGTTGCCCGTGTGCCGGATGGTTTTGAAGTTGTGGCCGGGACCGGCAATGCTCCGGTCTGCGCCATCCAGAATGTCGCCAGGAATCTCTACGGAGTGCAGTTTCATCCCGAAGTCAACCATACGCCGCGCGGCGAACTGTTACTCGATACGTTTGTGCGAAATATCTGCGGATGCAACGGCCAGTGGACTCCGGGACAGATTATCGAGGATTCCATAGAACGGATCCGTCGTCAGGTTGGTAGTGATACCGTTATTCTCGGCCTTTCCGGTGGTGTTGACTCTTCGGTCGCCGCAGCCCTCATTCACCGTGCGATCGGTGACCAGCTGACGTGCGTATTTGTGGACAACGGCTTGTTGCGTCTGGGGGAGGGCGACCAGGTTATGGCAACCTTTGCCAGGAATCTGGGGGTCAAGGTAATCAGAGTTGACGCCGAAGAGCGCTTTCTTTCCGCTCTGGCAGGTGTCAGCGATCCTGAAAAAAAGCGCAAAATCATTGGCGGACTGTTTGTCGATATTTTTGAAGAACAATCAAAGCTGATTACCGATGCCAACTGGCTTGCCCAGGGAACCATCTATCCGGACGTGATCGAGTCTGCCGGGGCAAAAACCGGCAAGGCCCATACTATCAAGAGTCATCACAATGTCGGCGGACTGCCGGATTACATGAAGCTCAAACTGCTGGAACCGCTCAGGGAGCTGTTTAAGGATGAGGTGCGGGCTATTGGTGAAGAGCTTGGCCTGCCTCACCAGATGGTCTGGCGTCATCCGTTCCCCGGTCCCGGTCTGGGGGTACGGATTCTCGGTGAAGTGAAAAAAGAATATTGCGATATCCTGCGCCGCGCTGACGCCATTTATATCGAAGAACTCTACGCCTCGGGACATTATGACAAGATTAGTCAGGCGTTTGCGGTGTTTCTGCCGGTCAAGAGCGTTGGCGTCATGGGGGATGGCCGTACCTATGAGTATGTTGTCGCGCTACGGGCGGTGGAAACGAAGGATTTTATGACCGCGGGATGGTATCCGATGCCGTATGAAGATCTGGCCCGTATCAGCGGTCGCATTATCAACGAGGTGAAGGGTATTAATCGGGTCGTTTACGATATTTCCAGCAAACCGCCGGCTACGATTGAGTGGGAATAGCTGCCGCGTTCGCACGTTCGGTTTCCATTTTTCTGTTGACATTTATTTTACTCTGCAATAAAGATTAAAACGCTCCTGTTGGTGTTGTATTGAGAGGCCACGTGTACAACACCCTTCAATAATTCAATCTAATTCAGATACTGTTTTGACAGATAGTGTGACCTGATTACTTTCTAAGTTTTGTTGACAAACAAAAAATAGATTGTATCAAGTACTACACGTATATATTCTAATGCGGTCAACTAAAGGACGTTGTCTGTCCTTAAACTTAAAG
>CAIYZD010000350.1 GCA_903930585.1 uncultured Geobacteraceae bacterium
ATCGGATTAATTTTTTGTCCCAACCTACACCTCCACGTAATAAAACTATTTCGAGTCTGAAAGGGTTACAGCAATATGACTAGTAGGCTTACGTATTTTGCTGGCACGCCCCATTGCACGAGGAACAAAACGTTTAAGTGCAGCACCACCATCAACATAAATTGTTTTTACAACAAGGCGGTCAACATCGGAGACCCCTTTTTGTTCTGCGTTTGCAACAGCAGACTTGAGAAGCTTGGAAACAAGCTTGGCAGAAGGCTGGGGCATAAAGCGCAGGATATTCAGTGCATCTTGAATCCCTTTGCCACGCACCAAGTCTACAACAAGACGTGTTTTGCGCGGTGAAAGGCGAACAGATGAGAGTTTAGCGTTGGATTCCATTATAAGCTCCCTTACTACTTCTTGACTTTACTCTTTTTATCAGCGGCATGACCGTGAAATGTTCTTGTTGGAGCAAATTCACCCATTTTGTGGCCGACCATATTTTCTGTGACGAAAACAGGTATGAATTTTTTCCCGTTATGGACCGCAAAACTACACCCAATGAAATCAGGGCTGATCGTTGAACGGCGTGACCAGGTCTTAATAATTTTCTTGGAATTAGGACCTTCGGCCAAAACCTTTTTGTTCAGGTGGTCATCAATAAAAGGACCTTTTTTTATCGAACGTGCCATAATATCTCAGCCTCTCACTAATTATTTACTACGTTTTTTAACTATGAATCGGTCGGACGTCTTATTTGTACGTGTTTTGTAACCCTTGGTTGGAATACCCCACGGAGTTACCGGGTGACGACCACCTGAAGTTCGCCCTTCACCACCACCATGAGGATGGTCAACCGGGTTCATCGCTACACCACGTACTTTAGGACGCTTACCAAGCCAGCGCGAACGACCCGCTTTACCGATATTAACATTTTCATGGTCAGTGTTGCCAACCTGGCCGATTGTTGCATAGCAGTCCTGAAGCACCAGTCGAACCTCACCGGAAGGAAGCTTCACCTGGGAATACTTGCCCTCTTTAGACATTAACTGAGCAAACGTACCTGCACTTCTCGCCAACTGTGCGCCCTTACCAATCTTTAACTCGATATTGTGAATTACCGTACCAAGCGGAATTGATCGGAGCGGCAACGAATTACCTGGCTTGATATCAGCTTCCGGACCACTGATTACGACGTCACCGACTTTTAAATCAAGAGGAGCAAGTATATAACGTTTTTCCCCGTCAACATAATTTAAAAGTGCTATACGGGCGCTACGATTCGGATCATACTCGATACTTGCAACAGTAGCGGGTATGCTGCGTTTGTCACGGCGGAAATCTATGATACGATATTTCTGTTTGTGACCGCCACCTTGGTGACGAGAAGTTATGCGACCATTAGAATTCCTGCCGCCACTTTTGTTAAGCGATACAAGCAGGGATTTTTCAGGAGTAGTTTTTGTTATTTCATCGAACGTAGAACATGTTTGATGTCTACGCCCAGCTGAAGTCGGATTATAGCTTTTGATTGCCATTGTGAACCTCAAACGTATTAGTTAGACTTCAAAGAAATCTATTGATTGCCCTTCCTGGAGCGTAACATATGCTTTTTTCCAGTTGGAACGTTTGCCAAAAGTTTTACCAGAACGTTTTACTTTGCCGGCCACGGTTACCGTGCGGACATCGGCAACTTTTACTTTAAACAGATTCTCGACAGCCTGCTTGATTTCAATCTTGTTTGCTGCTTTATCGACAACGAGCGCAACAGTATTCGACGATTCGGAGCCCAATGATGTTTTTTCTGTTACATGAGGCTTTTTTATTACGGAGTAAATATTCATTTTTGCAATACTCCTTCGGTCGACTGAACTGATCCCTGTGTGAAGATAATATGCTTGAATTTAAGCATATCATGAACATTAAGAGCATCATGCTTCAGCATCTTTATATGAGGTACATTACGTGCGGACAAAAACAGGTTATTGTTGAAATCATCCGTTACGATCAAAGACTTGCTGAGCTCGAACGTATTAAGAAAGCCAACAAAATCTTTCGTCGATATCTTTGCAAATTCAATTTTATCGAGAACGGTTATATTGTTTGTCTGCAATTTGTATGTAAGGACAGAACAAAGCGCAGCAGACCGTGCCTTCTTATTCATACTGAGGTTATATATTTTACGTTGCGGTCCGAAAGCTACACCACCACCTGGGTATTGTGGAGCACGACTACAGCCTTGACGTGCATTACCGGTACCTTTTTGTTTGAACGGTTTCTTACCGCCGCCTCGTACTGCGGAACGATTTTTTACCGC
>CAIYZD010000351.1 GCA_903930585.1 uncultured Geobacteraceae bacterium
CCGGCCGGTTTTGAACTGGTTGCTACTGCAGGATTCTATGCGCCGGAGCAGCGCGACGCCATCCGTTTCGTACACAAGCAGGGACAGCTCCACAATCAGCTTTCCACGAAGTTGCCGGATCTGGTCAGAAAAGCCGCGTCAAAAGTGGTGGCCGACCTGCTTTCGTCTCAAGGGCTGCAGACCGCTGACATCAAACAGTGGGCCTTTCACACCGGCGGCGAGAAGATCATCAATGCTGTGCGGGACGAGATCGGGGTTCCCGAGGAGCAACTCATGGCAACGCGTGCGACCCTGGCGGAGTACGGCAACATGTCGTCGCCGACGGTCTGGTTTGTCCTGGATGAGCTACAGCGGAAGGGGATCGCTGCCGGGGAATGGTGCGTGATGGTCGCCTATGGAGCAGGTCTCTCGGCTCACGCCTGCCTCCTGAAGAAGGCCTGAAGACTGCAGTAGCATTTAGACGTCCACACCCGCCAACCTCAGCAATCGCCTGATGATGCCTGTGTGCCTCCAGAGCGGAGGCATCAGGCCGAGTGTATGGCTGATCCGGTGTATGGCCGGCAGCAGGGGGTGCCCCATTGCGGCCATGTTGATGAAGTTCATCTGACTGCCTATGGCGTTTTTTAGTTCCCGATCCAGCCACTCCGCATCTACCTCCGGGGAAAGATAGAACACCGGAGAGAGCATCTCTTCCGCCGGTTGTGAGAGCAGTCCCTGAGTCCGGGCTAGGGCTGCCCTGTACCCACAAATATTATAAAACATTACTAACATCTTAGCGCATACCCTTCACACATTAATCGTAGCTGAGAGTATCCTTGCCACATCAATTGATGCCCTGGAGGTGGGTCGCTGCGCCGACCGAGATATCCTCCAATTCTTGCTACCAGTTGCACTGCATTTCCGAGATTGTCAGGCAGCGGCAGTCTTTTTTTTTGCGAAGGCGCTTAACACCTCGATCTCAATAGTTGAGAACAGCACCTCTGCCGAAAGCTCGGGAGTTTTTCGGCCTAACAGCGTCATCAACATGATGCGCCAGCCAATAACCAAATTGATTGCAATAGCGCGCTTTAGGCGTTCTGCCGTCTTATGTGCAGCATCTTCGATGCGGCACCCTGATTTAAGAACTCGATGCCAATCCTCAATGCGCCAGCGTAAGCAATACCAACGCAGGCACTTCTCAGCGTCCTCCTCAGACTGTACGCCTACTGTTGTCAGTAGAAACCACTCAATCTCCTTTTCTCCTTCAGGTGGGTTGTCTTCTGCCACGTGAACAATCGTGAGAGTAATCGGAACATTGTTTGCGTCATCACCATCCGGGGAACGTAATTCCACCGACTTATACCGAAGTGAGACTTCAGCAATACGCCCTTGACGTTTGGGACGAGCTTTCTGTTTACTCTTTTTTGGTCTGGCGCTTTGCCGGTCTACGGTAATACTGAACCGGTCGCACACCGGACTCTCTTTGACCACATTGAAGAGCTTGTCACCACCTCTTATTGCCCGATTGTGCTTGGCGCGTACCAGCAGATCCACACAGGGGTTCTTTCGATGTTCCTGAAACAATTCATAGAAGTCAGCCTCCCGATCCGTGACGCTAATCACTTTGGTGTGCGGCATCTCACGGGATATGTCCATGCAGTCACGTAAGCTCTGAATCCAGGAATAGGTGTTTTTCTCTTCAATGGGAATGCTGGCTGTCGGCCGTTTATCCTCTTTAGATTTTGCCTCACGAGCATGGCACTCTGCCCGCAATATCCCAAGTGGAAGTCCGTCCGAATTCACGACAAACGTGGAATGCAAATGCAATCCCATGCTGTGGGCATCAGTCTGATTGGTGCCGGTGACACCAAGCCCTTCGCACTGACTAAGACCCGAATAATTGAGACTGCACCCGTCCTGGATGCACAGCACGGTTTTTTGCGCCATCATTCGCCGAATCGTACGCTCGCGATGAGGCTTGAGAATGTTTCCCATCGTAACGGCTGTTTCATCCGGATGGTCGATCATCCGGTAATATCCCTTGACGGCTGGCCAGTCCCCTTTGGCCACACCAGTGAAGGAGCGATCCGGTATTTTTGCCTTTGCGCTGGCACACCCCACAAGCCTGTTGCTTAGGCGTTTGTCACCCAACGGTGCATTGCCGAATTCTTTTTCTGCCCATGTATCTTCACTGAGCCCATCGGCAATATCCAATGCCGTTGGGCCACTGTCCAGAGGTAAGCCAAGTTTGGTCCGAAAGTCTGTATCTAAAGGATAAAGGTAGATATCCTTCACCGTTACGGCCATCTTCCGATCTCTATCCTGACGGCCCCGGCCTTTCGTACGGCCCACACGCACCCAGTTCGCCGCACGATAGCATGTGCCGGAGAAACGACTTACATCGACGAAGCTTTCCACCAGCCATGGTCGCAAACCGTATCGATGTTCAAAATCGTCGGAAACAGTGCGCAGTATCTGACCCAACAACAGTGAGGCCAGGTTGTGACAATGTACCTCTGGTCGGATCAGAAACCGGCTCATGGCGATTACTCGGTGCAAATGGGTTCGGCGTGTTTCTACATCCCAACCGATCCATTTATCCCGATCTTCAAGCTGTAGCGCCGCAGAACTGAATGACAGTCCTCCAAGCCAGCCGTGGTCGGAGTCTATCAGATACCGAAGCTGACGCCCCACAAGTGGTCCTGCGCCTTGCGGGTGTTCCCGGAACATCATCTCGTTCCAGATACGGACATGCTCCGTGGACTCCACGAGGATAATCTTAAGACCTTGCACGTCACCAACTTGTGCCGGTACACCCAGTGGAGTTGGAACAGGTTCTAAAAGACGTCTAGGACTCGTGTTACCTCTCTTTAGGGATATCGGCAAGACAATATGCCCACGATGATCCAATTCACGCAGAGCTTTCATGCAACTGCCCCTCTGAATACCACCGCGAGGATCGTAGAATCCATAATGTTCGCAGAGTTGATCGGAAAGGACAGTGCGGGTTAAGCTTTCATTGCCATCAAGCATTGAGCTGATATGTAAGATGGCTTCCGGCCGAGAGAGAATTCGTTTTATTTGGTTTTGAGTTTTCATGCCGAAAAGATAACCGGCTTTATATTTTAAGTCCAGCACTTTTTATGGGTACTGAGCAGGGCTAGCGCTTCTTGGCTTAGGCGCAAATGTTTACGGATATCTTTGACTAGATCTGATAAATCTGAATGAGTTTCCACTGTAAGGCCCTTTCAGCCCACTATAGCAGACTATTTTGCCCTATGATTTCGAATTTAGAAATATAACACATGTTATATACATGTGTTATTAATTTCTGAATCGAACCTTGTTTACTAGGGGCTGTTCTCAATCATGCCAACCATATGACAG
>CAIYZD010000352.1 GCA_903930585.1 uncultured Geobacteraceae bacterium
ATTCGTCCCTTTCCGGAGTGTCCCTCTTTTATTGTCTATCCAGTAATACTTGTGAACACGTTCCAGCGTTCCGAGTGCATATACTTTCCTGCCTATTGGCCGGGCTACATAATAATCAAAATTTGCCGCAGGGAACCAACGATAAGACAAGATGGGGGAATTTGTATCTGCATGATTATTTACCACATCATTTTCCAGAACCTTGTCAACCTTGGCTTGACCCGGGTTATGGTGATGGGCAATAACGTCACAATAGGAATCGGGGAAGTTCCATTTTCGTGCCATGCTGAGCCCGATCTCGCAGTGGGTCGTGCCGAGCAGTTTTTCTTCAGCTTCAACAAGTTTAACCGGGTGTGTCTTAATATGCTCCAGCACCTCTGTAAAGTTGTCACGGAGGTACGTACTCAAAAAAACTTCACCCAGATCATGTATTATGCCGGCAATATACGCTTTTTCGAAGTCGCGATAGCCGATTTTCTGAGCAATTATTTTTGACACCATTCCGACACCGAAGGAATGTTCCCAAAAAGAATTCAGCTCCAACGCCCCTGATGTGTCGTCAAATGCATGGATAACAGACGTCGTCAGGGCAAGTTCACGTACGTGACGCAAGCCAAGGTACACCAGAGCCCGTTTCAGGGAGCTTATTTCCTGCGTCGGTTTAAAAACCGGCGAGTTCAGCAGTTTCATGACCCGCGCCGTCATGACCTGATCTGTCAACATCAGATCGGCGATCTCGTCAATGCTGACTTCGGGGTCATCCAGGAGTTGCAGTACTTTTGTCGCGACAATCGGTATGGTAGGAAGGTCGTCAACAGCTCCCACCACTATTTCTGCGCGCTCCAGCATCTGATTCTTATCCATATATAAAAAACCTCTCAGGCTATTTCTTGTAGCCGAAACCGCCGGGAAAATGCACCGTCTTGAATTTGTCGTTGACGCCATGCAGGGATTCTGATTGGCCGACAAAGAAGTATCCGTAGGGCTGCAGGTTGTTGTAAAAGTGCTGGACAACTTTTGATTTCGAAGCGGTGTCAAAATAGATCAAAACATTGGCGCAGAAGATTAAGTCAAAGCTCTTCATGAAAATCATTTTTGAGTCTTCATACAGATTTAGCTTGTTGAATGTGACAAACTTTTTGACCTCGGGAGACAGAATAAACTTGCCGTTATCCTCCCGGATATATTTGTGTTTGTACGGATCAGGAATATTTCGAACGGAATATGCATTGTAAATCCCTTCCTTGGCCTGGGCGACAACCGTTTCATTGATGTCCGTACCGACGATTTCAATGATCCAGTCTTTCAATAGTGTTGTGCGCTTTTCAAGGAGAATCATCGCTATGGTATAGGCTTCTTCTCCGGATGATGACGCCGCACTCCAGATCCTCAGTTTACGGAAGCCCATTTTATTTTTAACTTCTACAAGTTCCGGCAGCAGCTTGTTCTCCAGCGCCGCGAGCTGGGGGACATTTCTGAAAAAATACGTTTCATTGGTTGTTATTTCATTCATCAAAAAATTTAATTCTTTCGAACCGAGCGGAGAATTGAGCAACTGGAAGTAATCCTGGCAGCTCTTTGTGCCGGTCGCTTCCATGCGGCGCGTGAGCCTGCTTTCAAGAAAATATTTCTTGGTGGTATGAAAATACATTCCGCAAATGTTGTAAATAAAATCGCGGAGTTGTTCGAAATCCTTATCACTTATAGCCACGTTTCACTCCTTGGGCGTCATTTCCTG
>CAIYZD010000353.1 GCA_903930585.1 uncultured Geobacteraceae bacterium
CAAAATAAGTTAGTGAGATTGCTTTCCAATCTCCCAAACATATTTTTGGCCGCCGTATTATCCGAAGTAAATTGGAAACAATTAGAGAAATGATGAGGGGTTACAGCAGTTACTTCGGATAACGAGTTACTTCAGATAAGGCGAGTTATCCGAAGCTTCGGATAACCCACCTTGCGGAGTCCCCACCTCCGTGGGAATAACTTTCCCGTCTTCCATCACCCCAGCCTTCAGCCATTTGCGAATCAGGCGGATTACACGCTGATCACCAATGCGGTGCTCCACAAAGCGGATAAGCCATTCATGGCTAACCGAGTCGAAGAAGCTCGAAACATCGGCATCAAGTATCCAGTTCACTTTCGTAGAGCTGATACCAACCGCGAGTGCATCAAGTGCATCATGTTGACCACGCCCCGGTCGGAACCCATACGAAAAACCCAGAAAATCCTCCTCATAGATTGCATTGAGCACTTCTGCCACAGCGCGCTGAACGATCTTGTCTTCCAACGCCGCTATGCCGAGCGGGCGTTGCCGCCCATCCGCTTTCGGAATGTATTTCCGACGTGACGGAAGTGCACGATAAGCACCCCGGTGAACGCGAGCATGCAAATCAATGAGGTTGGCCTCAAGGTGTTGCTCATAATCTTTCCATGTCACTCCGTCTACCCCTGCGGCCGCATTCCGTTTCAGCCAGAAATAGGACGACCTGAGCAGATCGACGGTTACATGGTGGAGCAGAGCGGTGAACCGTTCCTTCTTCCTTTCCTTTGCTGCCTGCCGTACACGTTCAAGACCCTGGAACACGCTCACCCGGCTCGGTGTCCGGCACATGCGGTTCTCTCCCGCGTTTCCCTCGGCCCTCTCCCTTTGCTCCATTGACTCCGCAGACGGTTGCCCGCCTTTGTTCGCCAACTTCATAGCTACTATGGAGAGGTCTGACTTCTCCTGCTCGTGCATCATCGGCTTCGGCTCCTCACCTTCCCGACGCGGGCCACCCCATAGAAATGGTCAAGCAGGAGATCTCCCGGTTCCCAAACAAGAAGCGTATGCGCATGCCAGGGTCTCAGACCACGCAGGGCCGTACAGGCGCTCGCAGTAACGCTCCTGTCCGTGTTGCCTTCCGTCTGTGTAACAACGTCGGCACCCTGAGGTAGTATTTCGCGGCTCAATGGCTGGCCTACACACACCCCTGTCAACGCTTGAAGGTACACCTCGCGATGTACCAGCCATGACTCGGGGACAGTATGGTTTGCTAAACCTTTACTGGCGGAGACTTTCACTCCTTACTCCTTGCCGGTCTCCCGGCGCACTACACAAAATTATTGACAGGCCCTTCCCGTAGAGCGTATTCAGTCCGTTACCCTATCGCTTCACTGACTGAAAGTTCATTCCCCATGCTTGCTGTCTCCGTGAGATCGGCTCAACGTCTCAAAGTGTTTTTTGTTACTCAAGGAGAGTTTTTCATTGAGACAGTCATGAATGCAAGAAATGTGTTCAAGATTCATTTCCATTTGAGTGATCTTAACAGCAATCTGTTCGAAATAGACCTCAGTCAGTTTAAGATCTCTCCCAATACGTTCTAATCGTTCGCTGAGTAGTCCCGCTCGAAGAAGAATTTGCTCCATAGAGGCAACCTCACGGATACAGCGGGAGTGGTGGCTATCGGGTGGCAATCAACTGGGCTTCACATCCTATTTAAAGGGTACCAGACCCCCACCTTAAAGTACAGGGGGTAGGACATTTTATTCATAATCACTGAGATATCAAATTAAGCGTTCTCTATAAAGACCAATCAATCCAATCTAAACTATTATAAAAGGTTTAGATTCAGGCACCCGTACAAATTCCGCAGGTTCGGGCTTACAACCCCGTGATAGAGTTCATTTGACATGCCTTAATGTATTCGGATTCCTTTTCTACTGCACACATTCGCGCTGATATCCTTTGATGCTGTTGTAACCTCCATCGCCAAACGATTGCAGCTTCTCCTGCCATCCTAGTTTTAGAGCCAGGAGAGGCCGCTCAACGTTGTCACCTAGAACAGGAGTTGGGAGAACTTCCAGTACCGAAAACTCGAAGTTGTCAGCGCCGAACTCATTCAAATCTTTCTGTAGTCCTGGGCTAAAGACTATTTTCCCCATCTTGAGCTGAAACATTCTACTTTTCTCTGAACCAGCAAGGTTCTTGCTACTGTCTATGAATTTCTTACCGTTAATCTTGTTTCTAATCTGATAAACACCCATATCAGGGCGGCTCTGTTTGTACTGCCGCTTGAGCTCAGCACGTTCATTTACTTTTTTCGTGGTTGGAGTTATGAGCGGAAGGCTATATTTAACACCCTGTTCGTTATCAATTATTTTCCGCCAGTACGTTGTGTCATCACGTTGTACAAATCCTTCGTCAACCAACAACCGCCGGATAGTACAGTAGTCATCAAAAAGTGGCTTGATGATACTGGTGACTTCTTGCTCTGAATAGCGTCGACCAGACTCGAACCTGTTGGCAAATTGTTCGAGTACGATAAGCCTTTTTTTGTGTTGAGCTGGAAGTTTTTCCAGCGTGCCATGACGAAAGAAAGATTCAAGCACTTTGCGGTGATAGTCGTCGATCCGCTCATCCTGCAGATCCTTAGAAGCAGGTGATGCGGAAACAA
>CAIYZD010000354.1 GCA_903930585.1 uncultured Geobacteraceae bacterium
CTGGTGGAACTCATGGGGGGGAAAGTCTGGGTGGAAAGCGCCGTCGGCAAGGGCACTTGTTTCAACTTCAGCGCCTGTTTCCCGCTGGCTCAATCATTTGGCGAAACCCGGTATGTTCTTGCTGACCACGAAAAGATACGTGTGCTTGTGGTGGACGACCAATCGGAAGCCCGAATGGTGCTTTGCGGGCTGCTTACTGCCATGCGGGTAGGATCAGAGCTGAAGCTGATGGGAATTGAAAACTGTGACCGTGGCGAGCAGGCCTTGCAGATGATGTTGGCAGCGGAGGCGGAAAGGGAACCATACAAGCTGTTGTTGCTCGACTGGGTAATGCCTGGCATGGATGGGGCTCAACTGCTGAAACAGATGCAACAGGCCGGGTTGGCACAACCACCGACGATTGCAATAGTATCGGCATATGATAGCGATTCCATGCGCGAATCTGCCCATCGTCTCTATCCTGCATCATTCTTCCTTTCCAAGCCGGTTCTGCCGGAGACGTTATGCAATCTGCTGCGAAAACTGACAGGTGGGGCAATAGAAAATGATGTTGATGACGACTTGTCATCTCCGACCGCCGACCTTGCGGGAATGCGGGTGCTGCTGGTGGAAGACAATACGCTCAATCAGCAATTGGCGGTCGAACTGCTTGAATCAAGACAGGTCATTGTCGAAGTGGCAGGCAACGGTGAGCAGGCGCTTGAAAAAATAGCTGCAAAGCCGGTTGAGTACTTTGACCTGATACTGATGGATCTGCAGATGCCGGTAATGGACGGTTACGAAGCAACTCGCCGTTTGCGATCCGATAAAAATTATTACGAATTGCCAATAGTTGCAATGACCGCCCATGCCATGGTGGAGGAGCGTGAACGTTGCAAATCGCTGGGGATGCAGGATCATGTCAGCAAGCCGATTGAGCCGAATGCCTTGTACTCCACGCTGGCTCGTTATTACTCACCCGGAAGCCGTCCGCTCCCTTCAACTCCGGCTGAAGTTTCACTGCCGAAAACATCTGACACAAAGCCAATATCAACAGTTTCTGGAACGCTGCCGCAGATCGCTGGCGTTGATATTGTGGCAGGTTTGCGTCGCGCTGGCGGCAAGGAAGAGCTTTATCTCTGGCTGCTCTCCGGCTTTGTCAGGGACTATGCCGACGCTCCCACCCAAATTGAACAGGCAATGTCAGAGGGAAATTGGGGTGATGCCGAGCGTCTTGCACATACAATCAAAGGGCTCTTGGGGAGCATCGGCGCTAATGCTCTGCAACAGCGGACAGAAGCTCTCGAACATTCGCTTAAAAATCATAAAGACGCATGGCGGGACGAACTATCGGAACTGTCAGAGCTGCTTACCCCTATGCTATCAGCTCTCCGCTCGTATTTCCCTGTAGCAACTGCCGGTAACAATGAATGTATTGAAGATGCTGAATCAACATTGGTTGGCACCGAGATTCCGGGGTGGTTTGACGAGCTGGAAGCAGTGTTGAACAAAGGGGATTTTAAAGCCACTGAATTGTGGGAATCAGGAAAAGGGGAACTGACCGGTCTCTTCCCCCCCCGAATTATCAGCCGGATTTCTGCGGCGCTGGAAAATTTTGATTTCAACGAAGCTTCAGCCATTTGCAAAGAAGCGAGATCAGCTATATCGCTAAAGGATGAGTGAAGATTTATGACAACCAAACAGAGACCATCCATTCTGGTGGTTGATGACACACCCGCAAATTTGAGCCTAATGGCTAATCTGCTCTCAGATCAATATCAGGTCAAGGTCGCCATTAACGGCATGCGCGCATTGGAACTGGCAACCGCCGAACCTCCTGATCTGATCCTTCTGGATATCATGATGCCGGGCATGGACGGCCATGAAGTATGCCAGCTCCTGAAAGCTGATCCACGCACCATGCTCATACCAATAATTTTTCTTACTGCAAAAATCAGCATGGAGGACGAAGAACGGGGGTTGTTGCTGGGTGCGGTGGATTTTATCCATAAACCGATCAGCCCGCCAATTGTGCTGGCACGTATCAAGACCCACCTGCAGGTCAAATCTTGGCAGGATTTCTTGCAGAATCAGAATGCCTGGTTGAGAGCAGAGGTTGACCGCCGTCTTTCCGAGGTCAACCGTTTGCAGGAATCATCCATTCTGGTCATGGTTTCCCTTGCGGAATTCCGCGATGAATGCACTGGCAACCATATCCGTCGCACTCAGGAATACACCAGAGCACTGGCGCAGCAGTTGGCCTGTTCAACAAAACTTGCCAAGCAGTTGACCGTGCCGCAGATCGAACTTATAGCAAAATCTGCGCCGCTGCACGACATCGGCAAAATTGCCATACCGGATCATATCCTGCTGAAACCGGGCAAACTGACGCCGGAGGAATTCAATGTAATTAAAACTCACACGATGCGTGGTTTTGAAATGTTGCGCACAGCGGGGGGATATATGGGGGAGAGTGGAGATTTCCTAACTATGGCAATGGAAATTGCCCATTGTCACCACGAAAAATGGGATGGTTCAGGCTATCCCAATGCTCTGGCAGGTGAGCAAATCCCTCTGCCAGCCCGCGTTATGGCAGTGGCTGATGTGTTTGACGCGCTGACATCAAGTCGTCCTTATAAAGCCGCCATGCCGTTTGACCAGGCTGTTGCCATAATAACGGAGGGGCGCGGCACACATTTCGACCCTCAGGTGGTTGTGGCGTTCAGCGCTATCCAGAAAGATTTTGAGCGTATCGCAGGGATGTGGGTTGACGCATCTCAATAAAAAGAGCTGTTAAGCAAATTGCACAATCAAAGGCAACTCCTCCTCAGTCCCAGTTTATGAGGGGGGGCAGTGGGTATTTGCATTGAAATCCAAGAGGAAAATACCAATGAATAACTTTTTCGCGGGGGTGATAGCAGTACTGTTCTGCTTGAATGCCGTGTCAGTGTCTGCAGCTGAAATTACGATTCCCGGCCTGGACACCCCTGTTTCGCTTTCCGGTTTTGCTACCATCAGCATTGCCGGATCGGATCAGAGCTATAACTACCAACGCTTTGTAAATAATAAAGGGACATTTAAACGCGATTCCGTTCTTGGCTTCCAAATGGACGCCAAGTTGACTAATGAGTTTTCGGTGACTCTCCAGGGAAAGCTGGCGCCATCCATCAAGAGTGACAAGGACCTGGAAGCATCGCTTTCCTGGGCTTTTTTGTCATGGCGACCGACTAATGACTGGCTGATTCGTATCGGCAGGTTGCGTGTTCCGCTCTATTTGCACAGTGAAAACATGGATGTCGGCACTACCTTTGATTTTGCCCGACTCCCGGCAGAAGTATATACCACGGCGCAGACGACCGACGGCGACGGCATATTTGCCAGTAAAACCTGGAACATTAAAGAAAATGATGTAACCCTTGCCGGCTACGTCGGCACGACCGAAACCTATTACCGTGCATACCGGCGTGACGACGTAGCGTCGCTGTCGCTCTCATCCGGTTCCTATTTTGAACCGGTCAGGATCTATTCAGGTGGGTTGGTGTTGACCCTGCAACATGGAGACGATAGCTACCGGATGAGTGTGCATGACACCTATACCAGAAGCAGTCGCGGCCAGGTTATGCCTGAGACCTTCCCCCACGTTTCCATAACTCCCAACCTTGGCTATTACCAAACGTCCGATCTGATGCCTGGGCCAGGAGTGCCGACTAAAAAAGAGTTACATACAGTCGTTTACTCTCTCGGCGCGGATGCGGAGATAGGGTACGGCTTCAGGATGAATGGCGAATATGTTTATCGAAATGTGCGCAACGTAGATACCGGATTGGATTCAATGGCGGGCTATCTTGCGCTGCTAAGGCCTGTCGGGGCCTGGACGCCATATATCAGCGTTGCCTGTTTGCAATCAATGTCAGGGACTCGCAACCTTTATAACAACGTAAACAACAGCAGAGTTCCCAACTCCGATGCCACTGCCGCCCTGATCAACGCCTCGCAGCGTGCCGGTGCCGATGGAATTATCGCCTTTGATCAGACTACCGTGGCGTTGGGAACCTCCTATCGCATGAACGCAACCAATAAGGTCAAGGCCGAATGGGCGCGTACTCAGACCGGCGACATGTCGAGCCTCATTGACGCACCACCCGGTGGAGAGTCCGGTAGA
>CAIYZD010000355.1 GCA_903930585.1 uncultured Geobacteraceae bacterium
GCCTATTACCCAGTCCCAGTTGCCAAACGTGATATTAATTATGTTTTTCTTGCTTCGAGCAATCGTGACAAATTGCCGCGATATATTTCCTGGCTGGGAGACGTCTTCTCGGAATATCCGGGGGTTATTGATGGCCCCGGGTGGTCCAGGTTACAGGGATTTTCGTTCAATGCAGCCCGCGACCGGTATGTCTATGCACGGGCAAAGGTTGGTATCAACCTGCATCTGGAGGAACAGATAACGTGGGCCTGCGAACTGAACGAACGAACCTATATGCTGGCTGCATGCGGGACGCCGCAGCTGGTGGATAACCCGAAGATACTTGTCGATTATTTCAGCGGTGATGCGTTCAGCGTGGCTTCGTCACCACGGGAGTTTTCCGAACTGTTCAAAGAGATACTTGCTGCACCGGAATCTTTTCAGGGTGCTGCCTTGAAAGCGCAAAAAGAGGCGTTTGAACGACATACGACATTTCATCGGGCTGACGGGCTTGTCCGGGAATTGAAGGGGATACTGTGAAAAACAATCAAACGGCGAAAGATGACGCCAGGCCGCTGCTTTTGGTCACCGACATCGATAGACGCGTGAATGAGCACATTCGGGGCACGGTCGGCAGGGTAGGTGGCAGCGTTAACCAGCTCATCAATTACCGTCACTGCAGCATTGAAGATATAAATATTCCGGACGGCGGCTTTGGCAAGGTCTTTTCTAACGGGCTCGGCAATATCGCGGGGAGTCTGTATCCGTTCCTTAAGCGGTTTATTCGCCAGGAAATCATGTATGTCGTTCAGGGGCAGAAGGTTAGCCGCGACAGAAAAACGGTCATCCTCGATATGCATGATGCCTACCGGAAATCTGAACTCCACGACAGGTACGACAGTACGATCTCTTCCAATTTGCTGGAACACTCCCCAAATCCGATCTGGCTCCTGTTGAACTTTTACCTGATTACCCGCAAAGGCGGCTATCAGTTTCACGCGATTCCCCATTACAGGTACACATACGACAGGTTCAGGGAGCCGACGACACTGGAACATTTTATAACGGATTTCGAGAAACGTTCGGATGCTTCCGACATGAGCCATGCAGAGGATTATCGCCAGTCTGCAGTCGAAAAGGACGGCTGGCAGAGGAAATTCCATGACCGCTATCCGCTGGAATACCCATACATCCACTTTCACGTGTTTGATGAAATCAACACAAAGGCATTGCTTGAGTTCATGTTTGAGGATGTTGTGAACGATGTCTTCAAGACCGACGAATATTCAGACAACGTTGTTATTTTCAAAAACACACTTAAACGAGAGTTTGTCGAAAAGTATAAAAGAATTCTGTCCCAATATTCCGAATTGTTTGATGGTAATTCGTGATGCCGCCGCGATTTTCATCGAGTTTGATCATTATATCCGCCGGGCGTGGTGTCCAGATCATTGCCGGACTTTTCGCCGTCCGGCTTTTCACCTCTTTCCTGTCAACTAGCGAGGTAGGGAACCTTTATCTGGTTAACTCCTTGGCCGCATTTTTTGGGTTTGCTTTGTTAAACCCGGTTGGCATGTACATCAACCGGAAGTTGAATGGCTGGATAGCCGATAAAGTACTCCTGGATCGATTTTTTCTCTATAACTGCTATATTGCGGCAGTAGCGCTTCTGTCGCTGCCAATTGTCTTTCTACTCAATCGTTGTTTTGGCGTAGGTAGCGGCGCTAATGTAGGCCA
>CAIYZD010000356.1 GCA_903930585.1 uncultured Geobacteraceae bacterium
AGAGTGGCATATCACCTACGAGGTGTTCCGCGATCTGGGGATTGCCTTTGGCGCTGTCATGGTGTTAATTTACATCCTGGTTGTTGCCTGGTTCAAAGATTTTACCACGCCGCTCGTGATCATGGCCCCTATCCCGCTGACGCTGATCGGCATCCTACCGGGGCATGCGCTGTTTGGAGCTTTTTTTACCGCCACTTCGATGATCGGATTTATCGCTCTTGCCGGCATCATCGTGCGTAACTCGATTATACTGATCGACTTTGCAGAGATGAAACGACGCGAAGGGATGGCGTTGGACGAGGCGATTATCGAGGCCGGCGCAGTACGGTTTCGTCCCATGTTGTTGACCGCTGCGGCGGTTGTGGTGGGAAGTTTTGTGATCGTCTTCGATCCGATTTTTCAGGGACTGGCCATCGCCATGATGTGCGGAGAGATCGCTTCCACGACCCTGTCGCGGGTAACCATCCCTATTCTTTATTATCTGGTACAAAATTGGAAGGAGCGGCATCATGCAGGAGGAAGCAGCATTGAATAAACAGTGCCAGGAAGATGCCGAGCAGCTGTACCGCTCGGGTAAATATCATTGTGCGGAAGCCGTATTGGAAACCATCCGGCGACATTTTGCACCCAACCTGCCCGAGTCGATCGTCGGCATCGCATCCGGATTCGGCGGCGGCTCAAGTTCGGGATGCCTCTGCGGCGCGGTGTCCGGCGGCACGGTTGCACTCGGGTTGGTACTGGACAACAAGAAGAAAACGATGCATCTTACGAAAGATCTGCACGTCTGGTTTAAGGAGAAGTACGCCGTAACCTGCTGTAAAACCATCCGGGCCACTAATGACAAGGGGATCTGTCCGGTTATCACCGGTGAAGTTGCGGGAAAAATCGCGGAAATGCTGGGAAGCAAATAGCTTCAAGAAAGAACATACCAAAGGGGGGTACACCATGAAAGAAGAATTTTACGTGGAACGCATTGTGCGTATCGTGGCCGGATCATTTGTGTTGATCTCGCTGCTGCTGGCCCATTTTCATTCACCCTACTGGCTCTGGTTCACCGGCTTTGTGGGGCTGAACCTTTTCCAGTCCGGCTTTACCCAGTTTTGCCCGCTGTTCAACATTCTGGGCAAAATGGGAGTACCGCGCTTCCCGGCACACCCGCGCAAACAATCCTGAGAGACAGATTGTGAGACACATATGAATACTGATGGCGCATCCATTCGAACCCTTAAAACACTTGGTCATCCGGTACGGCTTAAAATTGTTGCCAGTTTGATTAAACAGCCAAAATGCGTCAGAGACATCTGGGGGTGTCTTGGTCTGCCGCAAGCGGTGATATCTCAGCATCTTGCGATGCTGAAAGATAGTTGCATCATAGAAGGTAAACGCCACGGCGTCGAAATGCACTACACTGTTGTTTCCCCGCTGGCAAAGGTCATTATCAGTTTCCTGGAACAACAACAGGAGGTATGAATGCAGCCCGAACAACTTCTGAAACGAATGAATTCACAACGCCCCCCAATTGTCATTGATGTCCGCACCGGCTTTGAATTCAAGCGGGGACATATTCCCGGCGCAATTCACGCGCCAACCTGGAAAATACTTTTGCGGCTCGACAAAATCCCTTCCGACAGCAATTCAGAGTTGGTATTAACCTGCGAACTTGGGCCGCGAGCCCGGATTGTCAAGAGCTTGCTTGGCGCTTTCGGCTATCGGAACGTGACGCTGCTCGAAGGGCATATGTCCCGGTGGCGACAGGCCGGACATCCCCTAAAATCCTAGAAAACCGGACTATTACCGAGTGTCGCAGTCACAAAAATGAGAGGAGATAATTATGCTTCTACGTATTATAACCATTTTAATCGCAGCTTTTCTGACACTGTCCGGTAGCGCTTTCGCGGGGGGAGTAACAGCCCCCGTCAGTACACCGGAACTAAAGCAGACTATCGGCGCTAACGGAAAATCTACACTCGTATTTTTCCAGAATCCCAATGGAAACCCATGTAAAATGCAGAAAACGATTCTGGACAAGTTGTATAGTGACCGAAAAGGAAACTTTAATATTGCTCCGGTAAGCACCACAAAGCAGGAGGATCAGAAGGCATTCTACGACTACGGCATTCGCAGTCTTCCGTCACTCGTGCTTGTTGATAAGACGGGCAGGATTGCCCAGGTATTTGCCCCCGGTATTCAGAGTATTGAAACACTGACATCCGCATTGAACGGGCTGAAATAATGGACGTAAGCATTGTAACTATTGCCATGGCGATCGGCGCCGGACTGGCAAGCGTTCTCTCTCCCTGTGTGTTGCCGGTTATTCCGATCATTATGGCGGGCGCGGAACGTGATGACCGTCTCCGCCCCTTGATTATTGTGATCGGCCTCTCAATCTCATTCATGGTAATGGGAGCAATCTCGTCGCTCTTCGGGGCGCTGCTGATCGGTAAAACCC
>CAIYZD010000357.1 GCA_903930585.1 uncultured Geobacteraceae bacterium
GCGGCAAGATCCCGTTGGCCCCCTCTGTTTCCGATGCGCTCTTTCGAGGCGTGGACGCTCTTTCGGCGATGTTGGATCGGATAACTGCGGGCGATACGGCGGTGGATGCACCGGATATGCTCTGTGAGGAACTGACTCAGGCCGCAACGAACCATGACGCTATAGAGGGATCCGACAAGGCGGTCAAACCTGTTATATCCGTCGCATCTGATACCCCTGTTTCAGCTCATGTTGCGGATACTGCTGTTGCCGTTACGCCGGCGGTCGCTCCGGTGCCGGTCACCGCCGTTTCTCCCCCGGCGGCAACTGCTGAACCGGTACCATCTCCGGTAGCCGGCGCCAAGCGTCAGGTGGATTATTTCAGGGTTGATGCTGCCAAACTTGATGACCTTATCAGGCTTATGGGAGAGATAGTCTCCGAGCATGGCCGGTCCAGAAGGCAAATCGGAAGGCTTCGGGAAATCGAGCGCGCCATGGAGCGGCACTTGACCGGTATTACCGAATATCTTGGCGAACGTGATAGTAATGGAGAATCGCTGATCGAAGCCGGCGCTGCACTTCAGCTTTCCCTGCGCCAGTCGGTGCGGGCTATGTACGACGCATCCCTGCTGCAGGATCACCTCGTCGGCGATTTGCAGGAAACCTCCCTCAAAATGCGGATGCAGCCGCTGTCTACCGCTTTTGATCCTCTCCGGCGGACCGTCCGGGATCTTGCCCATGAATATGGCAAGGATATCGATTTTGTCGTGGAGGGGGGGGATACGGAGCTGGACAGGAAGATCATCGACCGCATCGGTGATTCTCTCATGCATATGATCAGCAATTCAATGGACCATGGGCTGGAAAACCTTGAAGAACGGGTTGCGGCCGGTAAACCTCCTAAAGGGACCATCAGCCTCTCTGCTTTTTATGATAGCGGTTGCGTAACGATCTCTCTGAGTGACGACGGCAGAGGGTTGTCTATTGAAAAGATTCGCGAGAAAGCCCTGGCAAAGCGACTCTTTGAACCTGAGATACTGGCGGGCATGTCGCGGGCGGAGATCATCGACCTGATCTTTATGCCCGGTTTCAGTACGAGCCCCATCATCACCGATGTTTCCGGCCGGGGAGTGGGGATGGATGTCGTCAGGAAAAACATCACGGACGAACTCAAAGGAACCATACTCATTGAAACAAGGGAGGGGGCCGGAACGACTTTTCTGTTGCGTCTGCCGCTCAATCTGGCGGTTTTCCCCCTGTTCCTGGTTACCACCGGCGGCAAGACATGCGCTCTGCCGGCCACTTCACTCGTCGAAATGCTTTCGGTTCAGAGAACGGATATCATTGAGATTATCAACAAACGTGCCATCCGTCTCCGGGAACAGATCATCCCCGTCGAGAAACTGGCTACTCTCCTTGGGTTTGGAAATGGAGCTTCTCCCGAAACGGGAGAGGCACTGATCATAATCATCAGGGTCGGGGAAGAAAAACTGGGGCTGGAGGTTGACGAAATTATCGGTCGCGAGGAAATGGTGGTAAAACCCCTTCCTCCCCACCTGCAGAACCTGCGCATGGTTTCCGGTGTTACGATTGGTGAGCGCGACAGTATTATCAATGTCCTCCATGTTTCGGAACTGATCAGGCAGGCGCATGAGATTGCGGAGCCGGGGCGGCTGCGTCCTGTTGTCAAGGAAGAACGTACGGCAACGGTGCTGGTTGTAGATGATTCCATCAATACCCGGGAGATCGAAAAGAGCATCCTTGAGGCGTACGGATATGCCGTGGTCACGGCGGAAGATGGTGAAGATGCCTTTAAAATAACGCGTGAGACCCTGTTCGACCTGGTCATAACCGATGTGGAAATGCCACGGCTCGACGGTTTCTCGTTTACCGAGCGGTTGCGTGGCGATGATCGTTACCGGCACGTGCCGGTCATCATCGTCACTTCGCGCGAGAAGGATGAAGATAAACGGCGTGGTATACAGGTTGGCGCCAACGCCTATATTGTTAAAGGCGCCTTTGACCAGTCAAATCTGATAGAAACCGTTCGCAGCCTGATCGGATAAATAAGGAGCATATACAACATGAGTGACACACCTGCAACTATACTGGTGGTGGATGACGACGAATTTACCGCCGAGCTGACCGGGATGATTCTCGAAGCAGCCGGCTATGATGTTGTGATTGCCGTAGGGGGGCTGGACGCTTTGGATAAGATTGCGGCAGACCTCACAATTTGTATGGTAGTATCCGATATGAACATGCCGTTCATCGACGGGGCTCAACTCTTTGAAGAATTGCGCCAGCAGGGGGTCACCCAGCCATTTGTACTTCTTTCCGGGGAAGATTCCGCCCCTCTTCGGGAGGCGTATCCGGACATGGACGCTGTGCTGACCAAGGATGGGGATTTGCAGGAGACACTGCCGGAGATTGTGGAGGCGCTTTTGTCGCGGGTGGGATAATGGGCGAACACATGTACTGGGATGTGAAAACTGTTGAACCAATGCCTGACTATCGTATCTGCGTTGAAGTTGAGGACGGTCGTAAAGGTATATTTGACCTGAAACCTTACCTTGATCGAGGCGTATTTCGCGAACTGAAAGACATACACTACTTCAATCGCGTCGGAATCCTATTTGGAGCTGTAACTTGGCCAAACGAACTATGGCTAAAACGACCTCATTGCATGCCTTAAACGCACGTTTCCAGTGGCAAAAAGGGCGCTATAAGGGGACAGGCTGAATATTGTAGATGCAGAGCCGTGGGCAATAAGCAGCCTGTCCCCTTAGCACCTCACCCCGGAAGGTAGGCCAGCCACCGGATAGCAAGTCCTTAGAGGCTGTGTGGTAACATTCCGCTTTAAGCGTAGGACAGCAACCATGTAGTCCGTAAGCCGCGATTGAACCCCGTAAGTTACTCGTTGGGAAGGATGACGTTTTTGTATATTGACGGCTAATATTTGGGTTGACCATTGTTAGCTGAGGTCGGTAAGATCATGATAAATCAGTTAAATTGTGAGGATATCCCTATAATGAGTCCAACCGTTTTTCGTGAAGCCGGTTTTCGTTTCTACTTCTTTTCCAGAGAAGAACCGAGAATGCATGTTCATGTTCAGTCAAGCAACGGAGAAGCCAAGTTCTGGTTAGAACCGGAAATACAGATTGCCCAAAATCACGGTCTTTCAATGAGGGAACTAAACGAGGCAGACAGCCTCATTAAGGAGCATCAAAATGAGATCCGCACAGCGTGGCAACAGCATTTTTCCTGCTGAGGTTACCAATATTTCATGCAATGGAATTTGGATGCTGATTGATACCAGAGAAATGTTTCTGGCGTTTGAGCATTTCCCGTGGTTTCAGGAGGCATCTATAAAGAAAATACTGCATGTCGAAATGCCCTCGGAAAACCACCTTTACTGGCCTGACCTTGATATTGATCTGGACGTAAACAGTATTCTCTATCCAGAAAACTATCCTCTTGTTAGCCAACATCAAATCGAAAAGTAAGACTCAGCTACTAAATTTCCAACCAGGCATATCAATTATGCATTGATTGGTGGTTTTGCAGTCAGTTTGTGGGGGTCTCATGTAGGAGGATGAAAACAGCATGCTTGTCGGTACGGATTCCGATTCTTTGACACGCGATTGTAGCCAGCTCCGCAAAATCTCAATAACCGATCTGCCAAGTGCGGATGAAGTGATTGATTTCCTTGACGGCTATAATTCCTTTATCAACCATGCAACACGACCCTTTTCGTCGATGCGGGAAGTAAACATGCTGTTGTGAGCACGATGCTGATTTGACGGTTAACCGATCAATGGTGGTTTGAAAGATCGTTTAAAGTCGGAAAAGCCGTTGTAATCCAAGGACAAATCGAAAATTTCAGCTTCTTTGTAACGGAGGACGAAATGCCTGAAAAACCGAAACTGGCGATCTATTGGGCCGCATCGTGCGGTGGGTGTGAAATTGCCGTTGTCAACCTGCATGAGAAGATCCTGGCTGTTGACGCGGCGCTAAACTTCATGTTCTGCCCCTGTCTGCTTGATACCAAGAAAAACGAGATCGAGGCGCTCCCGGATGGTGCCATTGCCATAACCCTCTTCAACGGGGCCCTTCGCACCGGGGAAAATGTCGAAATGGCCCACCTGTTGCGGCGGAAATCGCAATTACTGGTGGCCTTCGGCTCCTGCGCCAAGGGGGGATGCATTCCGGCTCTGGCCAACTTCACCACGAAAGAGGAACTGCTCGACTCAGTCTACCGCCATACTCCGGCGCTTGACAATCCGGAATCAAGCATCCCTGCCGGTACAACTGGCTTTCCCGAAGGAGATATCCACCTGACGCCGCTTCTGGATCGGGTTAAACATCTTGCCCAGGAGGTGGAGGTCGATTACTACGTCCCCGGCTGTCCGCCCGAATCGCACCAGATATGGAACGTAATCGAGACGATCCTCTCCGGAAATCTCCCTCCCAAGGGGAGTACGATCGGTTGCGGCGCTTTGACGGTCTGTGACGACTGCGACCGGGTCAAGGAGGAGAAGCGCATTACCTCATTCCGGCGGAGCTACGAATTCTACCCCGATCCCAAAGCCTGCCTGCTGGAACAGGGGCTGCTCTGTATGGGCATCGCGACCAGGAGCGGCTGCGGTGCCCCCTGCACCAAGGCCAATATGCCCTGCACCGGCTGCTACGGCGCCCCGGACGGGGTCAGCGATCAGGGGGCAAAGATGGTGGCGGCGCTTGGATCGGTCATGGACATCGGCGATACCACCGGGTTGCCTGAAGAGGCCATTGCCGGGCGGGTGAATGATTTCCTGAAAACGATCCCCGACTATGCCGGAATGTTTTATAAATACTCTCTGGCCAGTTCAACACTGGGCGGGCGTGTGGGAGGTAACCGATGACAACACGCTTAACAATTGATCCGGTCACCCGTCTGGAGGGGCATGGCCGTATAGATATCTTTTTGAATGATCAGGGCAGGGTGGAAAATGCGTATTTCCAGATCCCCGAACTGAGAGGCTTCGAACAGTTCTGCGTTGGACGGATGGCCGAAGAGATGCCGGTTATCACTAACCGGATCTGCGGGGTTTGTCCGGAAGCCCATCACCTGGCGGCAACCAAGGCGCTGGATGGCGTCTTTGGCGCCGAGCCGACCTCAGTGGCAAAAAAGTTGCGCGAGACCCTCTACATGGCGTTTTTCGTCACCGACCACACAACCCATTTTTATGCGTTGGGTGGTCCGGACTTTATCGTCGGACCGGATGCTCCCCCGTCGGAGCGAAACATCCTGGGGGTGGCGCGCAAGGTCGGGTTGGAGGTTGCCGGAGAGGTGATCGCCTGCCGCAAGCGCAACCACGAGATTATCTCATTTTTGGGGGGAAAGTCGATTCACCCGGTGGCCGGGGTCCCCGGCGGCTGGAGCCGTGCCATCACACCGGAGGAGCGGGCGCAGATTGAAGATACGGCCCGCAAAAATATCGAGTTCGCTCGTTTTTCGCTGGATATCTTTGAAAAAATCGTCCTGAAGAACCCGGTTTACCGGGAAATGGTCACGTCCGACACGTACTTGCACCGCACCTATTCGATGGGAACTGTGGATGCCGATAACCGGACCAATTTTTACGATGGCATGATCCGGGTCGTGGACCCGGAAGGGAACGAGTTTGTCAAATATAATCCGTCTGCATATGGCGAGCATATTGCCGAGCGGGTGGAAGCCTGGACCTACCTGAAATATCCCTACCTGAAAAAGGTGGGGTGGAAGGGGCTTACCGACGGTATGGAGAGCGGGGTTTACACCGCGACACCACTCTCCCGGCTCAATGTATCCGAGGGGATGGCAACGCCGCTTGCCAATGCCGAGTATCAGCGAATGTACGAAACGTTCGGGTGCAAGAAAGTGACGGCTGACCGTTATCAGCCGATCCATCACCGCCTCGCCACCCACTGGGCGCGGTTGATAGAGCTGCTCTACGCGTCGGAGCGTATGCTGGAACTGGCACTCGATCCTGAACTAACCTCGCCGGAAACCCGGAATATTCCCGATCCGGCCCGGTTTACCGGTGAAGGGGTCGGCTCCGTCGAGGCACCGCGCGGAACGCTCACCCATCACTATGTCACCAATGAGCGGGGGGTACTGACCAAAGTCAACATGATCGTCGGCACCACCAACAACTATGCCCCTATCTCCATGTCGATCAAGCGGGCAGCGGAAAAGCTGATCACCACTGCCGCTCCTGAAGAAGCGATCCTCAACAGGATCGAGATGGCGTTCCGGCTCTATGATCCCTGCTTTTCCTGCGCGACCCATTTTCTGCCCGGCAAGATGCCGCTGACCGTGTCGCTGCGCGACAGCCGGGGCGAGCTGTTGCGGGAGATGCGGAGGAAAGGATGAGAGGGGAGGGGACTGTCATCATTGGCATGGGGAACCCGCAGCTCTCCGATGATGGTGTCGGGATTGTCGTTGCCCGTGCTGTTGGGGAGCGTTTGAAACAGCGGATGCATCTGACTGTGACGGAACTGCACACCGGCGGAATCAGGCTGATGGAAGCGATGGCCGGTTTTAATCGGGCGGTGGTGGTGGATGCCATGGTGAGCGGAGCCGCTCCCGGCACACTCCACCGTTTCGACCCGGAGGATTTCATTACCACCAAAAACACGTTTTCCAGCCACGATACCGACTTTGCCACAGCATACGAACTGGGGCGGATGGCGGGCGTTCATCTTCCGGAGCAGTTTTCCTTCTGGGGAATCGAGGTGCGTGAATTCGATCTTTTTGGCGAAAAATTAACAGACGAGGTGGCTGCTGCGGTATCGGGGGCTGTTGATCATATCGTTGCCCAGATGGTGGAATGGGAGGGAACTGCATGAAAACAGGTATCTATTTCTGTAACTGCGGCAGTAACATCGCCGAGAAAATCAGCTCCGAAACGGTGACCGGGGCGGCTTCATCCTTCCCCGATCAACCGTATGTAAAGGTCGTGGATTTCATCTGTTCCGAAGAGGGGAAGCTGCAATTCGAGGAAAGCCTGAAAGCGGAACAGCCGGATCGGGTGGTTGTGGCCGCCTGCTCTCCGCGTGACCATGAGGCTACCTTCCGCCGTTGTCTGACCAATGCCGGGATGAACCCCTACCTGATGCAGATGGTCAACATCCGTGAGCAGATCGCCTGGGTGACGGAAGACCCGGCAATTGCGACCGAAAAAGCTATTCAAGCGATACGGGGTGCGGTCTGCCGGGTGCGGTTGCAGCAACCGCTGGAAAAGAAACAGCTGGAAGTCTGTCCCGATGCCCTGGTGGTCGGGGCCGGGCCGGCCGGTATGAAAGCTGCTCTCTCACTGGCCGAAGCGGGGCGGAAGGTCACGCTGGTGGAGCGGACGCCGTTTATTGGCGGGTTACCGGTCCGGTTCGAGGAACTTTTTCCGGCTCTTGAGTGTGCCCCCTGCATGTTGGAACCATTGATGGGGGAACTGCTCCATGGTGACCACGCCGGGAAGATCGAGCTGATGACCATGGCGGAACTGGTCGAGGTTACCGGTTTTTACGGTAACTTTATTGCCAGGATCCGGCAGAAACCGCGTCATGTGTCACTGCATGAATGCATCGGCTGCGGCGAATGCGTGGAAGCCTGTCCCGCCGTTACCATGAATGAATTTAACAGCAACGCCAGTGAGCGTAAGGCGATCGACTTTGCCTTCGCGGGGGTCCTGCCGAACGCTCCGTTCCTGATGGAGGAAGTATGTGTCCGTTCACGGGGGGAGGAGTGCCAAGCCTGCAAGGATGCCTGCCCTATGGGCGAAGACGTGGTCAATCTGGAAGAGGCCTGTGAAATCGTCGAGCGGAGAATTGGCTCTGTCATTCTGGCTACCGGTGCCGCTCTGTATGATGTATCCCGCGTGACCGGCATGGGGATGGGGCTGCTGCCGGATGTGTATGATGCCCTGCAGTTCGAGCGAATGCTCTCTTCAACCGGCCCTACCGGTGGCGAGATAGTGACTGCGGGCGGTTGCGCTCCGTCATCGGTTGCAATCATTCATTGTGTCGGAAGTCTTGACGACGCACATAAACCGTACTGCTCCGGCATTTGCTGCCAGTACGCCTTCAAGTTCAACCACCTGATCTCGGCAAAACTTCCGGAGACCACGATCATTCACTATCACCGCGAACTGATGTTGCCGGGGAAAGAGGCGCACACGCTCTTTCATCATGCCGTTTCGAACAGGAACTCGACGCTGAAGCGGTATGTTGGCATCGCGGATCTGGAGATTACCCAGGGTGACCATGGCCGGCTCCAGGTAAGCGCAAAAGGGGAGGTTACTCCGGCGGATATGGTCATTCTCTGCCCGGCGGTGATTCCGGCTGAGGGGGCCGATACGCTTTCCGCCCTGCTGGATGTCGGTCGCGATTCATTCGGCTTTTTCCGTGAACTGCATGGGCGACTTGATGCCGCTCAGAGCAGCATTAAGGGAATCTATCTGGCCGGTGCATGCCAGGAACCGATGGATATCCGGTCGGCGATGCTCGAAGGGATGGCAACGGTCGGTCATACCCTGGCCGGTCTTCAACCGGGGCGTACGATAGAGATTGAGCCGATTACCGCCGAGGTTGACGAGACCCATTGCGCTGGCTGTCATCTTTGTATCTCGGTCTGTCCCTACCGGGCAATTTCGTTTGACGCCGGGAAAAACGTCTCCGGCATTAACGCCGTACTCTGTCATGGCTGCGGCACCTGCGTAACCGCCTGTCCGGCCGGAGCCATCACCGGCCATCATTTTACCAATGCCCAGATCATGGCCGAGATGGAAGGAGTCCTGAAATGACCGCCGAAAAAGGGTTCGAACCTAAAATAATCGGATTTCTCTGCAACTGGTGTTCCTACGCCGGCGCCGACAAGGCGGGGGGGATGCAGCAGCCGTATCCTCACAATGTTCAGGTCATACGGGTCATGTGCAGTGGCAGGGTAGATCCACAGTTCATACTTTCCGCACTTGCCAAAGGTGCCGACGGTGTTATAATTCTGGCATGTCACCCCGGTGACTGTCATTATAAAGAAGGGAACTGCCGGGTTCTGCAGCGCCAGAGCATGTTGAACCTGATGCTGGAACAGCTCGGGATCGAAAAAGAGCGATGCCGATTGGATTATGTCTCTGCAGGAGAAGGGGAAAAATTCAACCGGGTCATCCGCGAGATGGTTGAAACAGTTCGCGCTCTGGGACCGCTTTTGCTCCCTTCGGAACATGGTGTGATGCCATCTGATTACTACGCTTCAAAACCATAAATTAAACCACACAAGGAGATACGTTATGGCTGTTTCAGTACTTGATGCTCGTGGGCTCAAATGCCCGCAACCCACACTCAAGATCACGGTCCTGTCGATCAAGATGAAACCGGGTGATATCCTTGAAGTTATCGCCGATTGTCCTACATTTGAAAAGGATGTACGGGATTGGTGCTCACGTGCCCGGAAGACCCTGCTGTGGGTGAGGGAAGAGGGTACTGCAAAGAAAGTACAGATCCAGTTCTGATTGTTTTTCATGATGACACGGAAAGTAATTTTTCTGTCAGCAACTGAAAGGAAGTTCCTTCTTGAATATGAAACCAGGGGCTGTCGCGATAAAGCTGCAAAAGATCCGCGAAGCCTACATAAAGCAGCTTCCCACGCAACTGGAAGGAATCCGGGCTTCCTATGCCGAGCTTGTCCTCGGAGATCAGGGAAATAAACCGTTAGAGGATCTGCATCGCCGTATCCACACTCTGAAAGGTGCGTGCGCGTCATTCCGGCTGAGTATGTTGAGTTCGGTGGCCACTGTGGGGGAACAACTTGCGAAGGAGGCATTGCAGGCCGCTTCCCCCCTTGACCGGTACTGGCATCAAAGTATGCAGGAACAGTTTGCCAGGATGGAACATGAAATTTCCATCATCGACCCGCTGCAGGGGATGGAGTTGCAGATTCAGGAACTGGCGATAGCTGCGGAAGAAGTTACAGAGCGGGAACAGAAGCTGGTGTATCTCTGCGAAGATGACTCGTATCAGCGGCTGACGCTGGCGACGCAGATAGGCTGTTTCGGCTTCGAGGTGCTTTCGTTCGGTGAACTGGACCAATTGGCCAACGCGGTGCAGAGTGCTCCTCCCGATGCGATAGTTATGGATATAATCTTTCCTGATATGCCGTTTGGAGGCCCGGAGGCCATGCGTGCCATTCAGGCGGGGCGTGAAAAACCGATTCCGACGGTTTTTATTTCTTCGCAGGGTTCGCTTACGAGCCGCTTGTCGGCGGTTCGTGCCGGTTCCAGTGCGTATCTCGTAAAGCCGATCAAAATGACGGAACTCTGTTCGACCCTTTCGATGCTCACTTCCGCGGAAAAGCCGGAACCGTCCCGGATCATGATCGTGGATGACGAACCTCAATTGGCCGAATATCATGCCTTGATACTTCAGGAAGTGGGTATGATCACCCGAACGGTCAACGACCCGTTGCAGGTTATGGAGCCGATATTTGAATTCAAGCCGGATCTGATTTTAATGGATATGTATATGCCCGGCTGCAAC
>CAIYZD010000358.1 GCA_903930585.1 uncultured Geobacteraceae bacterium
CGTGAACGTCGTTACACCGCAGTTTTTCCACTCAGTGTCTCTGGTGTTGGTGGCACTCTGGTCTCCGTCACCCGAAGTATACAGGAACGTAGCGTGAGCGGTACCGGGACCGACAGGGAGCTTGGCGCCGAGGTTGGCGGCATACGAGGCGATTGATCGGTGGGCTGATGTCGTGGTGACACCAACGGAACCGACCTGGGCAGCAACAAAGCCGCTCACGGTAGCCGGACCGACTTTTGCGTCGGCATCGACAGCAAACGTATGATATGTTACTGGTCCGGTTGCTAATGTGTTTTGATAGTTGGAAAAGAGATAATACCCGGCACCAATATTGAGGTCTTTGTTGACGGCATATTTACCGATCAGTAGGGCCATATCGATGTTATTATGACCTATTTCACTTGTATTGGTATTGAGGTTCGTTGTTTGAGTCCCGTTAACGCCGGTACTCGTTGCTGAAGCAGGATTAGCACCACCGGTTGTCACCATACTTGTGTCGGTACCCAGGCGGTAGAAACCGGCAACCAGCGTCAACCCGGTTTTTGGTTTGCCGGTAACCGTGATACCGGTAACATCCGCATCAATCAGAATACCCTTCAAGTTGTCTTTAATCGGCTGGATACCTGTTTTCAGGTTAACGGAACCCAGGTTAAAGTCGAGATACACATGCTTGGTTTCCAGCATAATGCCGTCAGCATCAAGCACACCGGCATCGGAACTCACACCATATTTACCTGACTTGTCACCACCAAATTTCGTATCAAGTTCGAAATGCGTAACCAGCTTGAGATCGTCACTCGCTTTTGCTATGTACTGCAGACGTGCACGCTGCTCAATGAAGTTATTCGCCTTGTTATTGTCTGGATACGCGTTTGGAACTATCGAAGATGAAAAACCGTTTTCGTAGTTTGAACCGAAAAATTTAAGATTGTAAGTCCCGTGAACTTCGTTTTCAAATGCCATTGCCGGTACGGAAACTGCGGCCAGAGCACCTGCTGCTGCTGCGATTGTTGCTGCTTTTTTGAAATTCATTGTGTGTTCCTCCCATTATTTATGATAGTTGCTCGTACTACTGCGGATAACATACTGTCGGATTTATCTTGATGCCGTTGTCACCACCTTTCGGAGTAAATTTGGCCTGGAAATCTCCAACAAACATCGCCATCGGAATCAAAAGGCTCCTATTACGTAAATACCTTTAAACATCCGGATGTGCACGGATGCTTAAAGGCACAAGACTACGAAGAACCAATTTATTGTGCTCTGAAACAGTCACTGTGTATTTCGCTCCCGGTTTGGCTGCCAGCACATGCCGGTTTTCAATATATACAATCGGTTAGCTACTATTTCGGTTCGCTTGTTTCAGGTATTCGTTCTATTCGAATACGCAAAATATACTACAAATCAAACGAATGTCAACAAAAAATTCGCAGTAAATGGCTAACCGTTTGAATTAGCAAAACAATATATTGATTTTGCGGTATACTTTATACACTATTCGGCTGATTTCGAAATAACTTAATACATTAATTACACAAATTACATTAATTTATACTCCCGCAGATCAATGTCCCACCTGGCATAACTCCGTCAGCACGCCGTTACTGCTCTTCGGATGAATAAACGCTATGCGCGCGCCATGCGCGCCCAAGCGCGGTTTTTCGTCGATCATCCGGGCTCCGCCGGCACTCAACCGTGCAATTGCCGCTTCGATATCGGCAACTTCATAGGCAATGTGGTGGATTCCGGCGCCGTTTTTCTCAATGAATTTGGCAACCGGGCTGTCTTCGGAGGTCGGCTCCAAAAGTTCGATTTTTGATTCGCCGACCTCAAGCATGGCAACCCGCACCTTCTGCTCGGCAACCTCCTCAATACCGGCAAACGCCATGCCAAGGCTGTCGCGGTAGAACGGCAGGGTGTCTTCAAGTGATTTTACGGCAATTCCAATGTGATTAATTTTTGTAAGCATTGTAAGAACCTTTCTGAATATTTACAGCACAACCGTCTCGGTATGTTTTCCGAATACCCCTCTGAAAACATCGGCTATCTCACCCAGTGTGGCATAGGTTTTGACCGCCGCGAGGATGTGCGGCATCAGGTTGTCCGTGCTTTTTGCCGCTGTTTCGAGCTGTGCCAGCGTTGCCGCTACTGCGGCGTTATCCCGCCCTGCCTTCATCTCCGCCAGTGATTTCTTCTGCGAAATCTCGACTTCTTCCTTAACTTTCAACAGACCGGTCGGAGGCGGTTCCTTAACGGTGAACTTGTTGACGCCGACGATGATCAGCTCGTTCTTTTCAATCGATTTCTGGTAGGCGTAGGCCGAATCCTGAATTTCTTTCTGCTGGAACCCGCGAGAGATCGCTTCGACAGCTCCCCCCAGTTTATCAATTTTTTCAATATATTCCAGGGCAGCCTTTTCAATCTGATCGGTCAGTGATTCAACCAGAAATGATCCGGCCAGTGGGTCGATGCTGTCCGCCGCGCCCGATTCGTAGGCAATGACCTGCTGGGTACGCAGTGCTATCCTGACGGAATCCTCGGTCGGCAGCGCCAGCGCTTCGTCGCGGGAGTTGGTATGCAGCGACTGGGTGCCCCCCAGTACCGCCGCCAGCGCCTGAATGGTAACGCGCATGATGTTGTTGTCCGGCTGCTGGGCGGTCAACGTACAACCGGCCGTCTGGGTATGGAAGCGGAGCATCTGCGATTTCGGGTCTTTGGCGCCGAAACGCTCCTTCATGATTTTGCCCCAGATACGACGGGCGGCACGAAACTTGGCAACCTCTTCGAACAGGTTGTTATGGGCGTTGAAGAAGAACGCCAGGCGCGGAGCGAATTCGTCCACTTCCAGACCGGCCTTGATGGCGGCATCGACATAGGCGATGCCGTCGGCCAGCGTGAACGCGACTTCCTGCACGGCGCTCGAACCGGCTTCGCGAATGTGATAGCCGGATATGGAGATGGTATTCCACTTCGGGACGCTATCCTTGCAGTAGGCAAAAATATCGGTAATGATGCGCATCGATTCCTTGGGGGGGTAGATATAGGTGCCGCGAGCCATGTACTCCTTGAGAATGTCGTTCTGAATAGTTCCGGAGATTTTATCGGCGGAAACGCCCTGCTTTTCTGCCACCGCAATGTACATACAGAGCAGGATGGCAGCGGTGGAATTGATCGTCATAGAGGTGGAGACCTTATCGAGCGGGATGCCGTCGAAGAGGATCTCCATATCGGCCAGTGAATCGATAGCCACGCCGACTTTACCGACCTCCCCGAGGCTCATCCCGGCATCGGAGTCATACCCCATCTGGGTCGGCAGGTCAAACGCGATTGAAAGTCCGGTCTGGCCGGCTGAAAGGAGGTATTTATAGCGTTCGTTGGATTCCTTGGCAGTGCCGAAACCGGCATACTGGCGCATGGTCCAGAAACGGCCGCGATACATGGTCGGCTGCACGCCGCGGGTGTAAGGGTATTCGCCCGGAAAACCGAGCTGTTCCTCGTAACCGGGAAACTCAAAACCGGGGGTAAAGCAACGCTCCATTTCTATGTTGGAGGTTGTAAGGAACGTTTCCATCCGCTCGGGAGATTTTGCTACCCCCTTGGACACTTTTTCATTCCACTTCTGCTTGCTGTCGTTGATGCTCATATAGGGGCCCCTTGTATAATTGTATTCAAAAAAAACCAGGGGAGAAGGTACACTCCCCACCCTGGCTTTTCACTTACCTACATAACTCTCTTCACAAAATACTATAACGCGTTATGCAGTACGGCCTTCAGATATTCCGCAGTCCGATCGCGCTTTTCTTTTTCTACCGCTTTATGGTCAACTTCGACAAATTTTTCATCAGGAGTGATTTTGAAGAGCGGCTGCCCTTTTTGAACGATGGTGCCATCGCCCCCTTCCATGATGATCTTGTCGATTGTCCCGGAGAACGGCGCACGGATCGTGTTGAACATCTTCATGACTTCGATGATGTACAGCGGCTGGTCTTTCTCGAAATGCATTCCTTCGCTCGCAAACTTCGGCAGGCCGGGGCCTTCCTGGCCATAGTACATCCCGCCGCAGACCGATACAATTTCGTCGGCCTTGGTTGCCGGCGGCGGTACCAGAATCTTCTTCATGCGCGCTTGCAAATCGAGGTCGGTCAGGTAATCGGGAATCACCACTTCCAGGTCGTCTTGAACCTTCATATCCCAGAATTTGGTATTCTCGCCGATCAGGAACAGCATGCCCAGCAGTTCCAGTCCAGCCTCATATCCAAAATGAGCGGAGCGGATCTGCTCCCAGGTTTCCACGTCAAAGCCGGCCTGAGGTTCTTCCATCTTGACAAGTTCGTTGAGCTTGAAATACTCGTCCCGCTCCAGACCAAGCTTCTCCCGCAAGGTACGATAGAAATGCAATGACTGCTGCAGCAGCTCGTTATCGTGATCCCAGATAATTTCGGCAGCCGGTTTGTGCGGACGGTAATTCATATGCAGATATTCATAGGTTTCATTGAGCACGCCGAGCGGATTCCGCAACCAGACGACTTTTCCGTTGTCGATACGGAAATTCTTCGTGTTTATACTCAACCACCCCGAAAGGAGATGCGGATCTTCCAGGAGACGTTCCATCGGACGGGTAATCAGGGTACCCTTACGATCCAGCAGTGCGGACAAGTTTTTGAGCTCTTTGACGCAGACGTCAGGCTGGGAGGTAAACTGTTCGGTCACATGCTTGGCATAATGCTTCTTCATCTGGAAGAACGCATGAACGACATCCAGTTTGTTGGCTTCTTCCTTGAGCGTACCGACGAGAGCCAGGTAGGGGACCACGAACCGGGTCGTCGGTTTGGCCATGACATTTCTGCCCAGAAACCAGCTAACCAGACCGTAGTGAAATTCGAGGTTGGTGGCAAGGGCGCTGCCGCGCAATGTCGTGCTGCAGAGCACGTCGGAAAGGCGCTCATAGCTGGCCTGACGATCAGCTCCCTTGGTAAGAAGCAGAGCAAGATTGGAGTCATAGGCGCCGGCTACTTTATATTTCATAAAGATGCCGGTGTCCGGATTGGTCATGCTGATGCCCTGGTCGTCGCGGATTTCGCCCTTGATCGGCTTTGACCAGTACCGGATCATCCCGCCGGCATGAGGCGTCAGTGAAGCATCGGTCGAATTCAGACGGGCTTCAACCGAAGCATTGAAACGAACAACACGCTCAGGCTTCGGTAAACGCTCCTTGTGGCGTGCCAGCATGGCCATCGCTTCAACCAGGGACTCAACGATGAAGAAGTCGTTTTTATCCGTGGGGTTGGTAAACTTGAGACTGTAACAGAGTTCCGTGACGCGATGTTCAACCTGAATGCGGGTATTCACTTCCATAAAGAAATGACGATCACGGTCAACAATACATTCAAAAGTCGAGGCGGAATCAAGTCCGACAGCTTCGCCGAAGCGTGCCGATTCCTCTTCCATTCTCATGAGCACCTTAAGATCCGACTCAAGCGCCTTGGCCTCTGCTTTCCTCCCGGCGGCCTTTGCCTTCTCGATAGATGTCTTGAGCCCTTCCTGGGTAACAGATACTTCCAGCAGTTTCTGTTCATGCATCTGCAGGGAACAGTCACGTCCGCCAAGCGATATGCACCACTCGCCATTCCCCAGCAACTGGATCTCATTGTGACGGGTCTGCTCAATATTCAACTCGATCAGGACGTTTTTGTTTTCGCCGACACCGGTAGCCTTAACTTCGTTCAGAACTTCGCGCACCATGGCAGGCGCTTCGGCGGCAGCTTTGGCAATCGCTTTGTCATCAGCTTTTTTCAGCGCCAGCAGAGAGGCGCCAACGATACGCTGCCCCTTACCGCCACCACCGCCGATGGCTTTGATACGGAAACGGCTCTGGGGATATTTTTTAAACAGCTCCGTTACTTCCACCTGCACCTGGGCAGAGAGTTCTTCTATGGAAAACAGATCGATACCCTTGCTGTACGAGGTCATCAGGATATGGTCGGCCAACGATTCGATCGCAAGCTCCTTGTTCGCCAGGACCTGATCGTCACACGCCAATCCTTCGGCTTCGACCAGTTTAAGCAGTTTTTCGCGAGAGGGAAACTTGGCTACCAGCGTACGTGCGGTGACATTGTCTACACCGGGGGTAACACTGACATTTACCTGGAGGGCGGTGCGCTTGGCCTCATCTTTTTTCCCGGCCTTGGCCTGAGTGGCGGCGCATGGTCCGATAAACTTGAGCCCCGCCTTTTCAATAGCGGCAACAAACTCTTCGTCCTCGGCCATGAAGCCGTATCCGGCAAAGATGGAATCGTAGCCGTTATCATGCGCCATGCTGATAATCTGGTTGATACGCTCGACCCGCTCTTCCTTGCTGGCGCCGCTGTAGTCGGGGACCCGGTGAACCCGGTTCGAATCGGTCAACTGACGCAATTCGGGAGCCAGAGCATTCGGGTAAATGATCGAGTCCTTCTCGGACAGTAGAATACCGTAGTGGGTAATCCCCATTTCCTCATAGACATCCATGGCCTCTTTTCGGATCGGACCACGGCAGACGATCAGCGGTTTCAAATCCTCGCAGGAAAAGGAACGAACCCACTCGGAAGGAGATTTACTCAATTTGCGGTTCCGGTGAATCAGGGGGTTATGTTTGTAGTAGTCGGTCTGTGGCATGTCTCTCTATCTCCAATCTGGAATTGAATAAAATTAATGAAATTCCCGCTGAACGGCCTGCATCGGACCGGGCTTATAGTGACGCAGGAAGAAATTCATGTTTTCTCCCAGCACCTTACGCAGATCAGTGGGCATGACGAGAGATGAAATGGAACCAAGGGCTAACCCCTCTTTCGGGTTCATAAGCTCTTTTTCATAACGCTGGTTTAGTGCCGCATCCTCAATTTTCAGCCAGTCGGCAGCATCCTTTTCAGCATCAATCTTGGCCTCGCCGGGTGACATACCTGCGGCGACACGTTCCTGAACACCACTTTTCACACGTTCGGCAACTGCAGCACGAATTTTGCGTACTTCATCCTTGTAGACGAATTCCTTGCCGGCAGGCCCCATAACCGCCAGACGGGTGGTCGGGAGTGCCAGCACCAAATCGGCGCCGGTGGGGTAGTTGTTGTACGAAGCATAGGCTCCGCCGTAGGCGTTACGGATAATCAGCAGGATACGCGGCGTTCTGATATCGACAATGGAGTCAAGCATGGCGCGTCCGGCCTGCACAATGCCGCGCCCTTCCTGTTCACGCCCCGGCAGGAAGCCGGTAGTGTCCTCCATGAAGATCATCGGGATATTGTAAATATTGCAGAACCGGTTGAAACGGGCAATTTTGTAGGCGGAATCAACCGTGATCTGTCCTGAAGCGACCGCACTGTTGTTGGCAACAAATCCGACGACATTCCCCCCCAGACGTCCCAAAGCGGTTACCGCCTCACGTGCCCGGTCACGCTGGAGCTCAAAGTAATCGCCATGATCGCAAATCTGCTGAATCATGATCGATACATCAAATGGCGTATTAAAACCGGTAGGCGAATTAAATGCTTTTTTCAGCAGCGTATTGATTTCCCACGTTTTACGATCAAGCGGGTCGGTTGTTTCACGGAAACGGGGACTGACGCTATTGTTGTCCGGAAGATAGGAAAGCAGGTGCAGCGCCGTGCGCAGGGCGTCTACTTCATCCTCTACCGTTATATCCGCAACACCTGACTGACCATGCACTTTTGGTCCGCCCAGTTCTTCCGGAGTAACGTCCTCGCCCAGCACGGACTTGACAACACCCGGACCGGTCAGACCGAAAAACGTATCCTGTGGCTGAATCAGGAAACTCCCCTGGCGAGGCAGATAACTGCCGCCACCGGCATTAAAACCGAACATGCACATAATGGAGGGGACCACACCACTTATTTTACGCAGCGCCGTAAAGGCTTCTGCATAACCGTCCAGGCCACCCACGCCGGCGGGAACAAAAGCGCCGGCAGAATCGTTCATGCCGATCAACGGGATACCTTTTTCCCCTGCCATCTGGAACAGAAGAGCCAGTTTGCGGCCGTTGGTGGCGTCAATCGAACCGGCACGAACGGTAAAGTCATGACCATAAACCGCCACGTCACGCCCGTTGACATTGAGAATACCGGTGACCAGAGAGGCGCCGTCCAGATTCTTGCCCCAGTTCTGGAACAGAATGTTGGGTTCATTTTCCGTCAGCACGCGAATGCGTTCCCAGACCGTCATACGTTTTTTGAAATGCTGTTTTTCAATCTGGGCAATACTGACCGACTTGATCGGACGCTGGATCAGATCATGCCCTTCCTTCATAGCCTCTTCGTAGCCCCCTTTTTTTCCCGGAATTTCACCGGGAATTGTAAATTCAAGGGTTTCAGCGGGTTCAAACGGGTTTTTCAGCGATGGTTTAATTACAGTTTTTGACATCTTCGCCATCCTTCCAGTTTAATGAACATCAACAACAATGTATGTAACTTCTCACTCCTCATCTATCTTGTAACGACGGCCAATACTTTGACTTCGGCGCCATTCTTTGAAAGCAGACGATGCTTTAATGATGAATCGAAATAAACGCAATCCCCCTCCTCCAGAACGATCCTCTTTTCATCAAGAACAAGCTCGGCAGTCCCCTTCATGATAAAAAGGAACTCTTCGCCATCGTGACTGTAGGTGTTCTCTTCGAGAGCTTTTTCGGTGATAGAAAGGAGAAACGGTTCCATTTTCTTGTTTTGCTTGTGAAATGAGAGTGATTCGTAGGAATAGCCCTGACTGGTACCGGCCTTGGAGATAACGCGGGGGATCGCTTTGCGCTCAGAGGCGCGAACGACTTCAAAGCGGCATTCTTCTTCGTCTTCAGTAAAGAAAAGTCCTATTTTTACATCAAAAAATTTTGCAATCCGGGAGAGAGTGGCAATCGGAGGTGAAACATTATTATTCTCGATTTGAGAGATGAGCGCGGGAGAAAACCCGGTCTCTTTAGCAACAGCCTGGAGGGTCAACTTTTTTGAAAGCCGGAGCTTCTTTATTTTAGCCCCAATGTTGAATTCGCGCATCCAAACCCCTGACTAAAAAAGTAAAACTCTGTTTATGCGCGGGATTTGTATACAATTTGTTTTACAATGTCAATAAAATTCCTTCAGTACAAACAAAATAATATATCAGTAAGGATAAACTATATTTATTTTAGATAAAATAATAGTTCACTATTTTAGTCTGCGCGCCGCCAGTTGCAGCGTATGAATTACTTCAACGGTCGAACCATGCTGCTTGAGCCCGTCGGACAGTTGCATCATGCAACCGGGACAACCGGTTGCGACGATCTGAGCGCCGGTTGCGATAATTGCTTCGCTTTTACCCGTATTGATGTTCATTGACGAGTCATAGTGATAGACATTGAACGTCCCCCCGAGACCGCAACATTTGTCGGCCCCTTCCATTTCAACCAGCTCAATTCCGGGCGAACCTTTCAGTAATTCCCGCGGTTGTTTTGTTACGCCTCGCGTACGAAGGTGGCACGGGTCGTGGTACGTGACGCGAACTCCTTCGCCTCCCCCGGTTTCAGAGGGATCAAGCCCCAGCTGCCGCAGCAACTGCGATGCATCCACGGTTTTTTTCGCAAGGGCGTCCAGACGGGCACGCAACTCCGGGTTGCGTTTTCCCACCACCAGCGGATAGAGACGATGCAGTGCGCCGCCACACGTGGCGCAGGCGCTCATGACATAATCGACATCGTATTTTTCAAACTCCGACAGATTCCGTTCGGCCAGGTCACGCACCGTCGCAATATCGCCCCCCGACATACCCGGCAGCCCGCAGCACTGCTGCCCTTTCGGGATAATGATCGTGCAGCCGAGATGCCGGAACAGCGCCAATGCTGCCTCACCGACTTCGGTATAGACAAAATTGGTCATACAACCGACAAAAAAAGCGACGCGAGGTTTACCCGGTTCACCCGGAATGACTTCGGGATGCCGATCGATAAAAGTGGTGCCGGCAATTTCAGGGATATAGCGTTTATTGCCGACAAAAGGCATCGGAAAACGGAGACGGAGACCGGATGTTTCGGGAATCTTCTTAAAAAACAGCGGCCCGAGAATCGAAGCCATTTTGGCTCCCATCTTCATGCGGTCCCTGCTCTTGATCACCTGACCGACGGCGGCATGAAATGTGGTCAGGCCACGTTTCTGCGCCAGCGATTCACGGGCGGCAATTACAATTTCATCGGTCGGGACATCGTTGGGGCATTTCTCAACGCAACCGCCACAGAGCAGACATTTCGACATGGCCTCATAGGTCCGGTCATCCAGTTCGATGTCATCACTCAGAATATGCTGGGACAATGCCACCTTGCCGCGCGCCACAGCCGGTTCGCGCTGAAACGCGGCAAACGCCGGGCAGTTGGTACGACAGGCGCCGCATTTGACACATTTTTTCAGTTGATCTTCAACCCGTTTGAGGGGATCGATGGGATTGTTTTTCATTATGTAAAACCCTTTTCACCACAGAGTCACTGAGGACACAGTGAAATTCAAAAGCATTGCATCAAGGATAGGTAAATCTGGAAAAATTCTCAACTGTTTTACTACAGTTTTATTCATTCTTCATTGGTTTACTCTGTGTGCTCGCTTAAAAGCGCCTACTTTTGGATATGACTCTGTGGTGGATTTACAATCTATTTTTCCACTCTTCCAGCGCTGCCAACGCCCGCTCCGCCAGCTTTTGGCGCCGTTCTTTCTTCTTGATTCTCCCCGGTAATTCGGGAAAGAGACCATAGTTGACATTCATCGGCTGGAAATGTTTGACATCGGCATTGGTAATATGGTGCATCAGCGCGCCCAGGGCGGTTTCCGGCGGCGGCAGCGGAATCGAATCCCCCTGCACAAGAGAAGCAGCGGCGATGCCGGCCAGAAAACCGCTGGCAGCCGATTCCACATACCCCTCAACCCCGGTAATCTGACCGGCGAAGAAAATACGGCCATCACTCTTCAACTGCTGAGTGATATCCAACAGTGCCGGAGAGTTGATAAACGTATTGCGATGCATTGAACCGAGACGGACAAATTCAGCCCCCTCCAATCCCGGAATCATGCGGAATACCCGACGTTGCTCCGGCCAGGTCAGCTTGGTCTGAAATCCGACCAGATTATACATGGTTTTTTCCCGGTTCTCGGCACGCATCTGAATAACCGCATGAGCTTCATAGCCGGTATGCGGGTCGGTCAACCCCACCGGCTTCATCGGTCCGAAGCGGAGTGTTTCCACACCACGCGACGCAAGCTCCTCGACCGGCATGCACCCTTCAAAGTGAACAACCTTCTCAAAGTCACGCGCCGGAACCTTCTCGCCACGGTTCAGTTCATCGATAAAACGGAGGTACTCTTCCTCGTTAAGCGGGCAGTTGAGATAGTCGTCACCATCCCCCTTGCCGTAACGCGAGGCGGCAAAGACTTTCGTCATATCGAGCGAGTCCGCGGCAACAATCGGAGCGATCGCGTCATAGAAATAGAGCCGGTCACCGGTCAGTTGCGCCAGCGAAGCCGCCAGCGCATCGCTGGTAAGTGGGCCGGAAGCGATGATGACAATCCCTTCGACCGGAATAGCCGCAACTTCTGCCCGTTCGATCCGAATCAGCGGATGTGATTCCATTTTTCTGGTGACATACTCGGAAAACAGCTGACGGTCAACCGCCAATGCGCCTCCGGCCGGAACAGACGTCGCTTCGGCAGCTTCCATTGTCAAAGCGCCACAGCGGCGCAACTCCTCTTTGAGCAGTCCCACGGCATTATCGAGTGAAATGCCTCGCAGGGAATTGGAGCAAACCAGTTCCGCAAGAGTCGGTAACTCATGCGCCGGAGAAAAACGCTCCGGCTTCATTTCGTGCAGGACAACCAGGACGCCGCGCTGTGCGGCCTGCCAGGCGGCTTCGCACCCGGCCAGGCCGCCGCC
>CAIYZD010000359.1 GCA_903930585.1 uncultured Geobacteraceae bacterium
CAGTCAGGCGGCCGCGAGAAAGAAGACAATAGAGGTGGGAAAGACATTCCCCCAGCGCCAGTTGCAGGTCAAAATCGCCAAGGGCGCGCTGATAGAGGATCGGTACCAGTTCATAGGCGCTGAGTGCAACATCGGCACACGCTTCAAGAATCAGCCGGAACCTCTCATCGTGATGGTGGCGCAACTCCTCGACGCGCGCTTTCGCGCCGCGAAAGGGGAGCCCGTGACCGGGGAGCACCAAAACATCGTCCGGTATCTCCGCGAGCCGGTCTTGGGACGCGAGCCAGAGGCTGAGGGGCTCGTCATACGGGTTCACCACACTGACCGAGACGTTACTGGTGATACGGGGAAGAAGCTGGTCCCCGGAAAAGAGGAGCAACCGCTGTGCGGAAAACAGCATGGCATGTTCCGGGGAGTGCCCTTCAGCCGTCATGATCCGCCAGTCACCGCCCGCCACGGCAAGCAGATCCCCTTCCCGCAGGCGCGCAAAACTGGGAGGCAGCGGCGAGATCTCCTTTGAGAAATCAAACATCACCAGGGTTCCGGGAAGGAGTTCATCCGGCAGACCCGCCCTGCGGAAAAAGGCCGCATGCTGCCAGTGTACCTGCTGGAGATCCATGGGCCATCCACGCAGGGTGAAATACTCCTTATAACTCATAAACAGCGGTACCTGCCAGCGTTCGGAAAGATATCCGGCAAGCCCCGCATGGTCAACGTGGTAATGGGTGCAGTAGATCCCCACAACCGGTTCCCCCTTTAATGGCCCGGACATCACGTCCTCCCAGATAGCCCGAATTTCGGGCGAGTCAAGCCCGGTATCGATCAGCAGCCACCCCGTATCCACCCGTAACAGGTAAACGTTCACGTGGTTCAGTGCATAGGGCATCGGCAGGCGCAGCCACTTGATGTCAGGCGAGATATCCACCACCTCTGCCGCGGTTTGCGGCGCGCTGAACGGATACATCATTGATGATATATTTGGATCTGTTACCATGTGCGGATTAGCAGCCTCATTCATAATTATTCCTTTTCCTCGAAAAATGCCTTGATTATGGGATTAACCACGTCAGGACGGGTGAGCGGCGCCATATGACCGACTCCGCCAAGCCGGTTAAAGGACCAGTGCGGACATGCCTTCTCCAGGATTTCCACGATCTCCAGCACGGAACGCCGGGATTCGGCATCATGCATGACCAAGGTGCGAGCCGGAAGCGATCTGCAGGTATCAATAGTGGAAGTTTCGTCGAACCCGGCATCGAATTCGAATAATGACGGCCGGAGCGCCGCGGTAAAGGCTGCCCGTCGTTTCTCCGGCATCCCGGTCCATGCGCCATCCCCCAACCAGTAATCGGCAAAACTGGCAGCCCCCGGTTCCCAATCATTCCGGGCAGCACACTCCCGCACATGGCCGGCCAGGGACTCTGCTTCGAGAAAAGCGTCCCGGCGGCCATCCTGGTGGAGCAGGTAAAAGAGTGTCGGCTCGAACAGGACGAGCTTGCCGACCCGAGCGGCAAGCCGCGAAGCGACCGTGAGTGCCACCGCGCCACCGAAAGAGTGGCCGACGAGATGAATCGGCCCTTCGAGCTCCGCACAGAGGGCCAGGACCAGTTCTGCCTGATCCGCCAGAGTCTGCCGCACCGTCCCGGGCCAGGGGGTCGTCTCGCCGTACCCGAAAAGGTTCGGGGCGATTACCCGATAGCAATCCTTCAAAGAATCGATCAATGCCAGCCATTGGCGGTTGCCGCTGACCGAACTGTGGATAAGGACCAGGGTATCACCCGCTCCTTCATCGATATAATCTATCTGCTGTCCGTTTCGTGACAGTACCGGCATGGTTTATCCTCTCCTTGATTAGGCGCTGTCGCGCGGATAGATGTAGTACTGAAGCAGCAGACAGCCAGAGGTCATCACCCCCAGAGCCAGAAATGCGGACGCATATCCGAATGCATGAATACACCCCCCCAGGAGATATGCCCCTGAACCGACGCCTCCATCAAGGCAGGAAAAAAATGTGGCGGTGACCGCACTGCTGCGGTGAGCCGGGGAGAGTTGGACTGCAAGGGCCAGGATACTTGGCACTGCAATACCGTATCCGATTCCGATCAGCGCGGCAGCTGTCAGCATGCCCGTAGCGGTATGAAGAGCGCCCAGCATCAGCAGGCCTCCGGTCAGGAGGATAATGGCCAGATAGATCGCCGCATTCGCTCCGAAACGGTCAAACATCCGGCCGATGACCAACCGGGAGACAATGGAGGCACCTGCCATGACTACAAAAAAATAATCGGCTACAAACGGCAATCGCTGTTCCGTGGCATAAACCGCGACAAAGGTAACTACTCCGCCATACGCGATGGCGAGCACAAAGACGACCATCGATACCGGAATCGCCTTGACCTCAAATAAATCATGAAACGAAAACCGCAGTTGAACTCCCTCCACCTCCTCTACCCGAATGGCAGCGACAATCAG
>CAIYZD010000360.1 GCA_903930585.1 uncultured Geobacteraceae bacterium
AAAACGAACGTCGATAGTACTGGTTATGGTCTCTCATTCGTCAAAGGTGTTATCGAAGCACATCATGGCCGTGTTTGGACGGAGTCGGATGGTCCGGGGAAGGGGTCAGCATTCTATGTGGAGCTGCCGATGGAGGTGGGGAATATATAAATGATATGACTCAAGATACGGAAGGCACTAAGAAAGCTAAACTAATCGCAGAAACTACTATGTCGGAAGTTCGTAGTTCAATGAATATACTCGGATATGAAGATTTGGACAATATTAAGAAAGTGACGGCACAAAAGTAAAATGAAACAAAACAAATTTCCGCTAGCCATAACTAAACTTCTTGATGAGAATCAAGTCAAATATCATCACATAAATTACGGTGTGGCAGTTACGATGGACGAAGTTGCTAGAGAGTTGAATGTTCCTTGTGGGTCAATGGCGAAGACTTTGGTTATAAAAATACCGACAGGATATATTAGCATCGCATTATCCGGAGACAAAAGATTATCAATGCAAAAGCTCGCATTAGAATTACAACTCGCCAAGAGCTCTATCTGTTTGTTGCCGAAAAAAGATTTTGAGTCTATTGTTGGAGTTCCTGTTGGTGCAGCTTCTCCATTCGGTTTCAATATGCCTCTTATTATCGATAAACATTTAGCTGAGCAGAGTATGATTTATTGTAGTTGTGGCACCTTGGTGGATATTGTAGGTATGAAATCTGCTGACTTCATAAAAATTTCCAAAGGAATCATTAAAGATGTTACTGAATGAAGATGGTAAGTCTGGAGTCGTGTAGATCAGAAAACGGAAATATGTTTGACAACACAATTTAAACATAGTAATGTAAATTGCAGATGAAAGACAGTTTTCTTGTAAGATGACTGTCAGTGGTGTAGCAATATAGAACTTTGCATAGCGAGTTCTTTGACAAAACGGCTTTAAGTTTAATATGAATATGATTTATGTGAGTTCGACTTTGATCAGAGGAGGACCACTTTCTGTAGATTGTGATCGTGTGGTGCAGATCAGCACAGTTTCCTACGAACACCAAATGGGAATACCTGCAAGATTTTGTGCTGGTTTACTTCCTGCAATAGAGTTAACCAGAGTGTTAACGTCTCATGGTGTTAAGTCAATCATACGGTTAGTCGATCCGACCACTATCGCATATTATTGCAACGGTTGGGCGGTTAAAGCTTCGGCAGTTCACGACATAAACAGTCGTTTTCTGCAAAATTGCGGCATCGAATTCTTCCTTGATGAAGCCGAGCCTGTTAGTGTTGATTCTCTAAAAGTTCTTCGTGAACTCGGAAATGAACTGGAAAATTCAAACGATGCGGAAATAGTGGACATCGTAGGGGGAATCAAGGAATCAGGATGAAAGCACGGCGGCGATATGGGTGCCTGTAATGCAGTTCTATATGCAGCCGCACATCCATTCTCGTGGCTAGACATGCACCATCCTGCAGTGTGGAAAAACAGGCATTGCAATGACTGTCAGTTTATCAACCTTATGAGTAGATCGGAAGAACGATTTTCTGCGATCAGGACATTTCTTCGGAGTATGCGACCCGATTTGTCGACAAAAATCGATTCGGTTAATGCATATATGACAGTCTGTAACACCCCTTGTTACATCCCTCTTCCCGGCGAACCGTTGTTTACTGACCTGTCTAGGTATGGATACAATTGGTGTTACAATCGTTACGTTGAGATCAGGAAAGAGAGTGATAATCACAAAAGAGTCTGTAAAGATTTCCAATTGCTCATGACATTCCTTGAATCCAATAGTATTCAGGAGAAGTGAAGTCTCACCTAAACTTTATGTCATCCAAGGTTTCATGTTTCCGTACGGCTAAGCGCAACACCTAATCATGTTGCGCCTTTTTGCAATAAAAATTCCCGTAGTTTCCTGCGGGAATGTGTTTCTCCGTTGCCTTGACTGTTTTCGTTAGAAAGAAACAATCCCCATCTTCTCGCGAACTTCTTCAAGCGTGTGCCTGACAATCTCGCGGGCTTTCATACCGCCGTAGTGCAGGATTTCCTCGACGTACTTTTGCTGGTTCATGAGCACGGCCCTGCGCTCGCGAAACGGTGAGATGAGCTCGTCAATCTCTCTGGCCAATTCGAGCTTGCATTCTTTGCAACCTCGAGTGCCAGACAAGCATTCTCTTTCGACGATTTGCAATGCGTCTGGTTTATTCTCACGGAGGACTTTGTACACGGGATAAACGGAAACGCAATTGTCTGGATTGCCAGGATCGTTCCTTGTCTTGCGTCCAGCATCGGTTATGCCGAATCTCGCATACTTATCCGATATGTCTTCCAGATGGTCCTGGAGGGAGATACCCGATTCGTCTGTTGGTTCGCCCATTTTCTCTCCCTTAAATCCAGGAATCTTGATGGTTCGTAGTCCCACGCGCGGGATCGTGAATGTTTGGCCGAACTGACGGTTAAACTTGTCCGCCAGATCACGCGCGAGTTCGACATTCGGGATTTGGTCGGATCCGACTGGAACAAGCGTAGCTTTGGGACCGAGTATGTCCGCCGCCATGAGCACTGGGTATTGCAAATGTCCCATACTCATCGTTTCGCCACTTCTCACCATATCTTTGACCGTAGGCAGATCCTCCAACTTGTTCTTGGACTGGATCATCGAGAGGCACAATGCAAGCTCGGCGATTTCCGGCACGCTGGATTGAGCGTAAATGATCGAACGCTCAGGATTCAATCCTGCGGCCAAGTAATCCATCGCCACCGCGATCGTATTTGATGACACTTTTCGTGGATCGTGACAAGTGGTCAATGTGTGCCAATCTGCGATGAAATACATACAGAGATTGTCACCAAGTTCGTATTCAACGAATTGACGAATTGCTCCAAGGTAGATACCGAGATGTAATGCGCCGGTTGCACGGATACCTGAGAGGATGATTTCTCGTGATGAACGATCCCGCGAGGCCAGATACTCCACGGTCAGGTTAGTGACGTAATCAGTCTGGCATCTGTCGCATAACAGAATGCTGAACTTTTCCGTAGCTGAAACCGCATGGCGACACGCCGGGCAGTACATGAGAAGTGAGTCACATGCAGGACATCGTCTTTCAGTGTCCGTGGGATGTTTGTACACACCCGCAGTGTTGATATTGCATTTAGTGCAATGAAGTTTAAGGGAAGTCAAGGATATATTCTCCTTGGAATCGCACGGCATTGCTCCCTGATTCCATCCGGTTGGGATGGTGGCGTTTACTGCGTCCTCTTGCATTATTCTGAATATTTCATCAGGATTTACAGTTGGAATTATGTTTTTATTGTTCATGAGTCATTGACTCCTTTTTGTTTACACCCTAACACATCTACGCTAGCTTAGTCAACTTGACTTATGTATCAAATACATTATCATCATGTGAAACTGATATCGTGATCCTTTGCTTGTCAAACGCATTTGCATAGCAAAGGACTGGGTCACGATAGTGCTACTTGCACACAGTGGTTTCTGCGGTAGTGGAAACTCGGAATCCTCCGTTACAAGGGTTATCGTTGTTGGCCGAACTTGGCAAAAGACGAGGAGACGGCGCAAAGGAATACTTTTGCGCAACTAAGGTGGCACCGCGGTAAATCCGTCCTTAGCGTATGTAGCAAATTAGCTACGCGCGCTGAGGACGGATTTTCATTGTGGAAATCCCGTGATAAAGAGAAAGGTGTTGTATGACGAGTCAAGAAAAGTTCTTTGCACAATTCAAGTTCAATCCGGCAAAAGTCGGCTTTGTGGGCGTAGAAAGGGAACAGTTCACGATTGACCAAGCGGGATGCGTTATTCCCGCCTCTAGGCGGTATTTGGAGCGCATCGGCGCTCTTGATGGCGCCGTGGACAAAGACAGGTTTCAATTTGGTTACGAGTTATCGGCCTGTCAGCTGGAGTCGAAGATCGGTCCATGTATGATTGGTAAATTGGGTCAGTGGCTGGAGGGTAGCGAAGCCATCCTCCGATCAATCGATACGGATCTCCGTTTATCCTGGTTGTACATCGAACTGGCCCCAGAGGATATGCCGCTC
>CAIYZD010000361.1 GCA_903930585.1 uncultured Geobacteraceae bacterium
AGCACAGGCGCCCCCTCTTTTTATATACCTTCAAACGTCCACCACCCACTCTCCGCCACGCTGTTTGATCTCCATGTGCATGGCATCCGGCGCCAAGTCAAGATCACCGGGCCATGTTAGGGGTTTAGGGAGTAATGGAACGCAAAACCCGGTTAAGGCATATGGAGCCACTAAGTGGAGAGGTCGAGCCAATGTGATCGGCTCTGGTGTCTCAGCTTATCGTGCACAAATACTCCGTCAAGCTTGATGGTAGATGATAACTAATTTGATGTAGTAATCCACCTGGAACGGTTTACCATTATTTACCTGATTTATGCATCCCCTTTTGATTTGAGTTAAATCCCGTTTGGTTCTTAAACTCCTACCTGCACTGTAAACCAGTTTTCAAATTAACAAGATTGCTTTTCATCAAAGAAATGAATGAAGTGCCCTTCTCAAAATCGTCCTTACTGATATTGTGAGCACCATGAAGCAGCAGAATTGATACACCCGTTTCCTTTGCGATCATTTCGGAGATGCGAGGAGAGAGAAGCTCTTCGGTATAGATATATTTTAAATTCATGGCTCTGACTTGCTTGACAAGTGCAACCAGTTTAGCCGGCGATGGCTCCGCATCAGCATTGACGGCGGATGCCGACTCATACTGAAGTCCATAACGGTGGGCAAGATACCCAAATGCATAGTGCCCACCATGCAGAAAGGCCTTTTTGCCACAGTTGGAAAGCCCTGCCTTGTATTCTGCATCAATTTTATTCAGTTCAATTTTGTATGCAGCAGCATTCGCCAAATAAAAATCCTTGTTTGTGGGATCTTTAGCGCTCATTGATGTGGCAATAGTGTCAACCATGATTTTGGCATTGGCAAAATCAAGCCAAATATGAGGATCTACTCCGCCAGCATGGTGATGGTGCTCTTTGCTGTCGTGTCCTTTATGTGTATCTTCTGATTCTTCCTCGATGCCTGACTTGAGAAAAGCAACTCCTCTGCTTGAATCAACTAAGGTGATTTTACTTACGTTCAGTCCATCTACAAATTTAACTGCCCACGGTTCCATGTATTCGTTGGTGTAGATGAAGATGTCGGCATTGGTGACTCTAATAGCATCTTCCGGTTTTGGTTCAAAGCTGTGAGCTTCCATCCCTGGTGGCAAAAGGAGACTGACATTAATTTTATCGCCACCAATAATCCGGGCAAAGTCGTATACCGGGAATAGAGTCGTGACAACAATCATTTTTTTGGGGGCTATGGTTGAAACTAATGTCTCTTTTTTCTGGCAGGCACAGGCCAGTAGCAGGCAAATTCCTAAAAATACCAACGTACGTATAAGCATCATGGTGCCCTCTTTATTGGAATGTATTTTATTATCGTTCAACGGCATCCTTCATTCGGAAAAAGACCCCTTTTTTCCCGTCATTCACCAAAACGAGTGTACCCGATAAGGTGATCAAATTTTCCTTCCAAGACATCTGCTTGGTGGAGAAAACTTCGACAATCTCATTTGGGGCGCCGGGAGGGCAATATGCACAGGTGGGAGCATTCTTGCTCAACAGAAAATGACTGAATTTGTCTTTTGGCTCCAGTGGCAGCATAAAGCCGCTGAGAGTTACATTCTTCCCATTCATAACCTTGATACTTGGGGTGTAAGTGATGGTGTAGGAAAGATCCTGATCCATCTTCATCTTGCATTTGGCAAAGGATTTCCAGATCTGGTCATCAGACTGCATAACGCCCCCCCCCCCCGGTGATGGGGGCTTATACTCATTCGATCCCGAAAACCGGGAGTTATCAGACTGGTTCATGAATCCGCAGATACCTACGGAAAATAATGCGATACAAATAAATTGAAAAAAACGTAACATATTTTAGCTCCCTATCATTCTCAGCGTTGTACCAGTGTCTTGAAAATGTCGATTCGATATACACGAATTGCCGGTAGTAACGCTGCCAAAGCACCAACGACAAGGCTCATCGGGATAAGCCATGTCTCCGTTGACAAAAATATCCTGCCAGTCATATGGATATGTTTTGAGTTGTTTATCCAAATAGCAAACGCTTCCACCAGTAGGTGCCCGATTGCCAACCCTGCTGCTACGCTGATTAATGAAACAATCAAGCTTTCCGACATCATCAACGCAAACAGTTTTCCGGGCCTTGCTCCGAAACTACGCATCAAGGCGAGATCATAGCGGCGTTCGTTCATGGCATTGTACAAACCGGCAAAAATGCCAAACCCCGCCAGGATAATGAGAAACCAGGCGAAGTACGTAAGTGTTTCAGTGCCGGTGCCCATGAAAGCGGTCAAGCGTGCCACTTCGAAGGCAGGGCTGGCAGCCTGCATTGAAGTCATGCTGTTAATCATGCGCGGCAAGCTCACTGCGGCAAGCGGCGAATTGTAGGAGAGTAACAGTGACGTTACTTCGCGTTTGTGCTCATGATTATCTTCATCTTCATGATCCTCGTCATGGTGGTCATGGTCTCCCTCATGATGAAGTTCGCCCTCATCTTCATCATGATCATGGTGGTGATGCTCGTGTATGTACCATACGCTTTCAAGGCCGGTTAATACCAGGCGGTCAAGAATGCTTCCGGTTGGTTCAAGCACACCGACAACCGTATAGGGAAATTCTGAATGCAACTCTCCTCCCACATTCAAACCGTGGGATCCTGAAAAAGTATCTCCCGGTTTAAGTCTGCTTTTTTCGGCGACTTCAGAGCCAAGCACCGCTTCCATTGCTTTTCCCCAGTACCGTCCACCAATTTTCAGTTTTGCTTGATAATGCGTTGGATAAGCCGGTGTTGATCCGACAATACGGAACCCCTGGTAATTGTCACCAAGAGCCAGTGGTATTGCCTCCTTGATCATGGGATGTTTGCTCAGCTTTTCCGCCTCTTCGAGAGGAATGTTGCCGGTGGGAATATCCAGATGAAAAACACTGGAAAGAATAAGCTGCATTGGGCTCCCTTTGCCGCCAACAACAAGATCAATTCCCTTTAGATTGTTGAAAAATTCATTCTGGAGCTGGCTGTTAACCAGCAACAAGACTACAATCATTGCCACTCCAGCGGCAAAAGTAGCCATGGTGAGTGCCGTGCTCAATGCCTTATGTCGTAAATAAGCAAAACTCAAGTTCACGCAGTTCATTGAGCACCTCCCAACGTAATCTGTTTATGAAAATGGCGCTTGATCCGCTGATCATGAGTTGCAATAACGAGACAGGCATTTGATGATGACGCCAGTTGCAACAAAAGACCCATTACTGTTTCACATGCGTTGTCATCCAGCGCAGATGTGGGCTCATCGCCGACTATAATCTTTGGATTATTGATGGTGGCACGGGCAATTGCCACCCGCTGTTGCTGTCCTTGGCTCAATGTCTCCGGTTTATCGGCTTTTTTATCGGCAATGCCGAGATGTTCAAGAAGGTGTACTGCTTTTTTCTTATCCTGGGGGAGTCCTGCTGCATACTGAGCCAAGAGCAAATTATCCAGGACAGTCAAGGCACTGACCATATGCAAGGTTTGATAAATAATGCCGATGTGCCGGCCGCGGAATTCATCCATGGCTGCGCCATAAAGGTCATTATAGTTATTACTATCGAGTACGATATCCCCAGCAATTGGGGAAAGAAGTCCTGACACCGTGCTGAGGAGGGTCGTTTTCCCGGAACCGGAAGCACCAAGTATCAGGCAGTGTTCTCCGGGTAAAAGATTAAACTGCGGAACTTCAACAATTACTTTTTTGTCATAGCCAGCTTTAAGGTTCTGAATCTCTAACATATTGGCCTCTAAAGGTATTTATTTGTGAACGAGTGCCATAAATAGAGGTTGTCCCATATGATGGACCACCGCAGACACATTTTCGTTCAATTAGTGATGTGGTTAATTCATGGGAAATATTATTAGTTGAGGTTACGCGTTTTGAGGCGGGGCCCTGCTGGAATAAGACTGAGGTGCGTCAGAGGCGGGGCTAACAAAGTGAGTAAAGACTTGGGTGCGTTCAATGCGTGGGGCAGGAATAATGTGCGGAAAATGTACGGTATTTTCCATACTCTGGTGATGAGCGACCGCACAGATGGAGCAGTCCGGGTGATCGTCCAGATCATCATGGTGGTGCATTACAGCATGAAGTTGTGTGCAGATGAACAGCAAAAGGGCAAACAGGGCAAACCGCCTTGTAAGGTCTGCCCGAAATAGAAACTGCCGCTGTAAATTGTGATAACGTGATGATGCCATATAATCCAATTAGTGTCTTTGTTGAGAGTGTTTGTCAAGCTGAATGCATTTGGAGGATGTATACGGGCGTCTCATTTTAAACGGCACCTTTTATTTGGAAAAATATCCCTTTATTGCCATCATTAACCAAGTGAAGCGTACCTGATATGGTTAGCAAGTTTTGCTGCCAAGCCACGGGTTTCGCTGTAAAGAGTTCCACGATCTCGTTAGGCTTGCTGGGGGGGCAATAAGCACAGGAGGGGGCGTTCTTACACAATAGAAAATGCTGGGATACGCCTTTTGCCTCCAAAGGTTGCAAAAAACCGCTAAGTGTAATCTTCTTGCCGTCCATCAGCTTGACATCAGGGGTATAGCTGATTTTATACGAAAGTTTTTGATCCAACTTTATTTTACATTTATCGAAATCTTTCCAAAGGAGGTCATTGGACTGAATAACATTTCCTCCTGAAAATGGAGAATCATATCCACAGTCACAACCATAGAAGCGAGAATAAACCCTGGAAATGCCATAAGCTACAAAGGCAACAAGCAGTATACCGCTCATAAAACCTAAAATTGCCTGAGCCCATTCGATACGTTGAGCAGTTACAGCACCTTGTTTTTTTTCATCTCTGTTATGCATAGGAAACCGCATATTCTGAAAACCCCAAAACTCTCTTCCCTCTGAAAATCGTTTTTATTTTCAGAGGGAAGCAACATCTACTTAGAATGAATAGCGCACTCCAAATGATGGTATGAATTGCGCCGCAAGCTGAACGCCATTGACATTCTGGTAAATCGGCACCTGGACAAATGCGTACATGGAAACCTGGTCACTGACCGCCGCTACCAGTCCGGGGCTGATATACAGCAATGTCCCGCCGGTACTGACCTTGTCCGCCCTGTCGCCCGAATCACGCTGAACGTCGCGTATATTGAGCTGAAGTTGAGGAATTATCATGTCGAACCCGGCATAACGTATTCCCAGGCTGGCATTCAGGCTGTTTCCCGGCCGGTAGCTGTCGGTCGAGTACAAAGCCGTTTGGTACGTCATTTGGCCAAAGTACCCCCAATCCTTGGTTATGGCATCATTATAATACCCACCAACAATAATGTCCGTGGTGCCAGTCCCCGGCTGTAAACCCGGATCAATTCGAACAGGGCCGGGTGCGCCCGCATCAGATGAGTTCCCGTATTCCGTATTACTGCCGGTAGCCAGCTTGAAGCCTAACAGCGCTCCAAGGTTGTGATTCTTGGTAAAGCCCTGATACCGTCCGATCACTTTCATATCGCCAAGGCTCGATGTATGGGAATCATACTGTCCACCACCATCCCCCGGGGTGGTCCCATCCGATGCCGTGCCAAGGGTGCTGTGGCTCCGGATGATGTATGGCACCTGGAGATTGATCCCCCAATCCATGTTGGTACTGTAATCAAAGCCCAGCGTTATGTAATGGTTCTCGGTATATTTCTCGACTTCCTGCGGGCCGGTGCTTGTATTGATCTGGCTGGCAGCTGCAGAAGATATTTTTCCGGTACCGCTGCGCAACTGGTTCTGGTTGAGATAATCGTACCGGATATCCATCTTCAGTCCCGGTTTGAAAGAATAATCCAGGCTTTGCCAATCGGTATTCAATGTGCAGCCGCAGCTGGCGCAAGCACCTGCTTCAATTGACGTGAAAAGTCCAAGCGTCACCGCAAGTCCAAGCATTGTTACTCCGCTCTTAATTTTTCGCATATGATATTCTCCTATTTTTTAGAGTGAGTTTCGCAGTACGTATTGGTATTTCAGCTATTTGTCTGCATATGAATCAATTTGTTCCGGTAGCCCTATCCCCCGATAGACAATGCTGCCTGATGCTCCGATAATGACACTGGCCGGTACACCCGGTACCTGAAAGGCCTTTGCCACGGCACCGTCGGAATCGAGGACAACCTGATAATCAATCTTGTTCATAGATACATATCTCTTTGTTTTCCAGGCGCTTTCTCCTTCGTTTACCGCGATAACCTTAAATCTGCCCGCGTTGATTTTGCTTAAACGTGGAATTTCCTCTCGGCAGTCGGTGCACCAGGACGCCCAGAAGACCAATAGGACCGGGTGCTTCCCTTTGAAGTCGGTCAGGTGAATCATGTCACCGGCAGGACTTTTCAGTACCACTTCGGGGCATTTCCCCTTCTCGACCCCCTGCTGGGCGGCGAATACAGGTGCAGTCATACACATTCCCAGGATAAACCCAGTTACTGCAAAGCGAACAATTGAACAAATGGTCACGGCTCTATCCTCATAAAAGTGATATTCCCGCCTGGTAGAGATAATACAACCCGGATCCCGCCATCACTGCCGCCAGCCCCCGCTTTACCATGACAAGCCAGGGGCCTGATTTGGGCAGGCGGGCAGCAAATCCGGTTATGGCACCAATACATACCAGCAGTGCGCTCATACCGCAGGCAAATACAAAAAGGAGCGACATTCCGTATAGAATATTCTGACGTGCCGCCACGAACAGTAACAACGAACCCGTAACAGGCGTGGTACATGGGCTTAGTACCAGCCCTGAACAGAGTCCAAAGGTAAAACCGCCAACCAATCCACTTTTCTTTTCAGAATTGAAACCGGACATAACTGCCGGAAGTGGCAATGTGATGATGTCCAACATCGAAAGCGCCATGAGCAAAAGGACGACTCCAACGACAGCATTAGTTAAAGGATGGGATGACACAAGCCCGAATAACCGGCCACTTAATGCGGCAACACCCCCCAGTACTGCATAGATGACTGCAATACCAGCTGCATACGCAATGCTGATCAACAGACTCTTTGCCTTGGTGGTGGTGCTTCGGTTGCCGATAAAAGCAACGGTTACCGGAATCAGTGGATACGTGCAGGGAGTTAGACTCGCCAAAAGTCCACCAGCAAATGCCGCCGGGTAAGCCAGCAATGATCCGGCTTTGAGTGCATTATCGAGAATAACAAGTGGGTTCATCAGATTGCCGACTCCATCAATTTTCATTTCATTACAGGCATATTTGCCAGCAGATCGAGAACCTTTTTCTGGTCATCTGCCAGCATGTGAGTATGACCCATCAAATGTGATGCCTGGGGTGTTGTGCCCGCTTGGTGCATCCCAGCCATGACAGAACTGCCCATGACTTCTTTCCATAGTTTCCGGGAATCCTCAATCATTTGCCTGCCATGGTCGGTTGAGTGACGGTCTACTCCTTTGGTCATTTTCATTTGTCCC
>CAIYZD010000362.1 GCA_903930585.1 uncultured Geobacteraceae bacterium
ATAGCCCGCTTCATCACCGGATGCTGTCCGTGCGGCAGCATACTCAGGCGGCTGGAGCGCGTCAGAGGCAGATGGAATGGTATTGTCGCTCTGGCTCCTGACGGTATGCTGACTTTGGCGGAGATTGATGAGGTTTTGTTCAGTCTCCCCGGGCTCCTTGATTACCGGGTCATACTTTCAAAAGGGGGGGACGGTCGGTTCGGATTGCTGTTGGACGTCCACAGGGCGGAAAACAGCGGTTTGACTGGTGACGCAGTTCTTCAGGCGCTTAACGAACTTGTCGTACTTCGAAAAAGTTTTACCAGTGGAAGTCTGGCGGCTCCTTGTATCCGTTTTACCGCGGAATGGCGCTGGACGACAACCGGCGTGTCAAAGAGGAAAATAGTCTCCGTCTGATTTGGCCCAGTGACCACGAATCATTATGGAGTGGTCCCATCTAATTCCATGAGAAAAAAACATCGGGTACCCCTTCGTCATCACTGCCTACTTGACGGCTTCTCCTGATGAATCAGGGGACTATTTGTCTTCCAGAGCCTGCTCTGCTTCAGCCAGCTTTCCTGTCGCCAGTTTCTCATCTATGAGTATGAAGCCGCACAGGGAACAGGCAGGAAGATTGATTGGAAAAATGGACTGCATATACTGAAGCCTGACCGTTTGAACTTCCAAAGGCACCTGACACAGGTTGCAGAGCCATTCGCTGTCACCGCCGGACTTTACCCACTCCTTTGTACTTCCGCTCGACTTCATCACCATCCTGTGGGAATAGGCGGAATGTACCTGATAGTCATCATTAATCCGACTGTATTCTACCCAGTAGGATACCGCTTTAGGACGGCAGTAGGCGAGTGATCGACAACTGAACGGGTGGGTCAATTTTTTACCGGAGGTTTCGGCATTGTAGATGACATTTTGCAAATCCTCCCTCAGGATCAGGCGTTCCTCAATGAGGCGCTCAACGTCCTCGGAGATATGGATGTTTATCCGCTTACACTGGTCCAATTTTTCTCAGTCCTGTCAATTGTGCGCAAGAATAATTTTGCGGGCTTTTTCGGCACTTGGCATATCGTATTTCCCCGTAGTCATGACTGCCAGTGTATCTGGCAGCCATGACTAGGCTAGCTCAATTGGTACTACCCCAAAGGCAAATAACACTAAATTTGGGATCAGCCCTTCTTTGATAATCTGACAATTGTATCCAGTATCTTCTGCATGCCATGCCTGTCTGCCAATGCTTGCAGTCCGATCTCCATCTCACCCAATTTTGGCTCTTCTTCTCGTTCCTCTTCGCGTACTTCGTAGCTTAAGGCATCAACCAGACACCACTTAACACAGATGGGCTCTTCTTCTCCATCACACATGTCACACTTGAGGGGAAGACCTGAGTCCGGCTCTTTAAACAGATCCCGTGATGGACAGGAAGCACGGCAGGAGTCGCACTCGGCATATTCCTTTCCATCAATAACATACTTGTTTCTTCCCGTGCATTCTGATGCAGTATACTCTCCTGCGAACACCGGAAGCCATATATCAGCCAGTCGGTCAGTAATTATCTGAATTCGGGATCTTGCAGGGTTGTTGCTGCTGTATTTCGGAGTAGCGTGAAAAGCGGAGCACATTACCTCGCATGTTCGGCACCCATTACATTTATCCGCATTAACCTTGATTGTTTTGATCTTTTTCTTAATTTTGGCCATTTTTCAATATACCTCTCTTTTCAAGATCATCTGCCACGTAGCCCAAGTCTAACTCCTCCAATTTTTCTCTCGTTGGAATACCGTCGTTATTCCATCCCTTGAATTTGTAATACGTAGAGAGGAGTTGTTCTTCGAGTTCGGGAAATCTCTTTTTCCAATGATCTGCAGGTGGCTTCTCATCGGCCCTCGTCATGCCTCTTCTATTGTTGAATGCCCTGTGTAAATTTCGGCTCCTATTAACAATTTTTTTCAAACCGTCCTCATCAATATCCAATCCGGTCGCCGCCGAGATCAATCTGGGGTAGTTATGTATATGATAAGGCGGCTTGAAGCAAAATGATGACATACCACAACACATGCCGGTGGCATCATCAATGTTGTGCATCATTTCCATCCAATCCACAATTTCTGAACACATTTCCGGAGTTGGAAAATGCGGGATGGATTTTTCTCCTCTTAACTCCCAGTCCAGCACGTATTGTTTGAACTTATCATCTGGCAGTTGTGGCCAATCCTTCACAAAGGCTTCTCTCTGCTCCATCGTGGGAAAAGCTGATTGGGGCCACTGACCTTCCATCTGTGTGATGCTTATTTTCTCGTTGGTGGAAAGCATCAGGAAATAGAGTGGATCCATTGTTCCGAGCTTGATAGGAAGCTGCTCATGTTTCTTTATAGTATTGTGGTCGAATGCTTCCGCACCATTGCCGATCTTTCGGGCCGCAAAATAGACGCCATCAGCCAGAATATCACCTATTCCCTCACGTCGTACAACCCTGTCAAGCAACCAGAAAAATCTTCCTTCCTTATCTGGAGGACAGCCTGCGAAGTCTTTGTCGGTCAGAATTCCGGCTTCATACAGTTCAACTGCGAATGCCAGAATTTGTGGGGTTGAGAAGGAATCGACACCATACTCAGAGGCACGCTGGAGGATTTTCCAGCCAAATTCCAGGTCATCGACGTAAGCTGCCATCGCATAGGTTAGTTTTCCGAAGCATTTCGCCATATATCTTGGAGTATCCTTCTGGGAAATCAATGCCCCGCACTGCGTTGGACAGTTAAAGCAGCTTATCAGCCGCTTCACCGCGCCATGCTGTGACTTTGTCCAGGATGCTTCAATTTCCTCCGTCCAGAAATCTCTTCTCCGGGTACGGGCATTACCCCACGCAAAATTTTCAGTGTGCCACTTCTCATCTGTATGGAGCATCTCCTGTGGTGAACCGATCCCGGACATAATGGTCATTACGTCTTTTATAGGATTGGCCCATCGGAACTGTATGTAATCAGTCACGCCCTGCATCTCGTCCATAAATGCTTCTGGTCGTGCTATATAAACATCACCTGTGCCACGAACAACAATGGCCTTTATCTTTTTGTCTCCCATAACGGCTCCGCCTCCGAGCCTGCTGGCGCTTGATCGTCCCTGCTCGATAGAAGCCGTGAAAACCCGATTCTCGCCTGCCATGCCGATAGCAGCCACCTGAGCTTTCGGCTGATTCAGCTCTTTTCGGATCAGATCTTGTGTTTCTAGAGCACCTTTCCCAGTAAATGGGAAGCATCACGTAGTTCTACGTTGCCATTATTTATGTATAAATAAACCCAGTCGGGAGACTTGTTACGGAAGATTACTTTGTCATAACCGGCGTACTTCAATTCAGCAGAGAAAAATCCTCCCATCATC
>CAIYZD010000363.1 GCA_903930585.1 uncultured Geobacteraceae bacterium
GGAAAAGCTTAATCCAGTGAGAGACCCAAGCCGCTCGCCGTTTTTTCAGGTCATGCTCGCGCTTGAAAACGTTGATTCTGAAATGCCCGAGTTTCCGGGGTTGCATGTACAAATTGAAGAAATGGATACCGGTACATCCAAGTTTGATTTGACACTGTTTTTGATGGAAGTAGCCGGAGGAATACATGGGAAATTTGAGTACAATACGGACCTTTTTGACCCGGACACTATCGAAAGGCTGACAGGTCATTTTCTGACGCTGCTTGAAGCGGTTGCGACCAATCCGGACGAACCGATCAACTGGCTATCGATTCTGACGAAAAACGAACATCACAAGCTGCTCGTTGAGTGGAACAACACTAAGGGGGGGTACCCGCAGGGTAGATGCATACATGAGCTGTTCGAAGAGCAGGCAGAGCGCACACCTGATGCCATTGCGGTTGTTTGCGAAGAGGGAGAGTTGACTTATCGAGAGCTAAATTCTCGGGCAAATCAACTGGCTAATTTTCTGATTAAGATGGGTATCGGCCCTGAAGTGCTGGTGGGAATCTGTGTTGAGCGATCACTAATAATGCCCGTGGGGCTTCTCGGTATTCTCAAAACCGGAGGGGCATACATTCCCCTGGACCCAGGATATCCCGCTGAGCGTCTGGCGTTTATGCTTGATGATGCCAATGTGGCTGTACTTGTAACAGTAAAACAACTAATTCCTCTATTGCCACACACTAACGATGTATTGGTCTGCCTGGATAGCGACTGGCCGTTCATCTCACTGGAAGCTGATTCATTACCGCCACAAACCGCAACGCCGGATAATCTTGCCTATGTAATATACACATCCGGATCCACTGGCAAACCAAAGGGAATCACCATGGCTCACGGTTCTTTGTGCAATCTGATTTCATGGCAAATCCAAAGATCAGCAGTTGCCGCGCCAAGAACCGCTCAATTTGCGTCGCTTTGTTTTGATGTCTCATTCCAGGAAATATTTGCCACATGGTGTTGCGGTGGAACATTGGTACTGATCTCGGAAGATAACCGAAGAGACAGCACGGCGTTTCTCAAATTTATTAAAGAAAAGTCAATAGAAAGGTTATTTCTCCCGTTTATAGCACTTCAGCAACTTACTGATGCGTGCCATCTTCAAAAAGTTGATCTGCCTGAGCTGCGCGAAGTGATTGTTGCAGGCGAACAGTTACAGATCACTCCGAGCATATCAACATTTTTTGCCGAACTGCCCAACTGTATTCTGGATAATCAATATGGTCCTTCCGAATGCCATGTGGTAAGTGCGTTCGCACTGACAGGTCCGGTCGACAAATGGCCGATATTGCCTCCTATCGGCCGCCCTATAACCAATACACTGCTATTCATCCTAGATAACAACTGTCAACCAGTTCCAATAGGGGTCTCCGGAGAATTATACATAGGCGGCTCCCAAGTCGCGCGTAGTTATCTCAATAGACCGGAACTTACCGCTGAGAAGTTCATTCCAAATCCTTTTAGCACTGCCGTTGGCGCGCGTCTCCACAAAACCGGCGACCTTGCTCGTTATCGTCCTGACGGAAATATTGAGTTTTTAGGACGGATTGACCATCAGGTAAAGATCCGCGGCTTTCGGATTGAGTTGGGGGAAATAGAAGCCGTGCTGATGCAATATTCTGCGATCCGGGAAGTTGTGACCGTGGTGCGTGAGGATCTGTCTGGTGACAAGCGTATCGTCGCGTATGTTGTGCCAAAAGCGGGGTTGCAGCCTACGACAAGCGAACTGAGACGTTTTTTGGCTACGAAGTTTCCAGAGTACATGATCCCTTCACTATTTGTCATTCTCGAATCCCTGCCGCTAACCGCGAATGGTAAAATTGACCGGTGTGCCCTTCCCGCGCCGAATCATACCCGGCCTGAGTTGGAGGATCTATTTATTGCTCCGCGGACTCCCGTCGAGCAAGCA
>CAIYZD010000364.1 GCA_903930585.1 uncultured Geobacteraceae bacterium
CTCGATCGTATACCGGCAGATAAAAATACAGAGCTGGTGGTTACTTGTGAGCTTGGTCCTCGTGCCCAGATTGCTAAGGCTTTGCTTGGAGTCTTCGGTTACCGGAATGTAACGTTACTTGAAGGGCACATGGCCAGTTGGCGGCAAGCCGGGCGTCCCCAGGAAAAATAGCGAGTCGGAATTCATTGCATTGATAATATTTTGTCAGAGAACATTATTAAAGGAGCATGGTCATGAGAAAATGTATCGTGGTAGTATGGAGTGCAGCCTTGCTAATGGTGGCAGGGTTTGCTTTTGCCGCTGGAACGCCTGCACCAACCAACACACCTGAACTCAAACGGGTAATTGGCGCTAACAGTAAGGCAACGCTTATATTTTTCCAGAATCCAAATGGTGGCCCCTGCAAGATTCAGAAAGAGGTACTGGACAGGTTGCAAAATGACCGGAAGGGTAACTTTAATATTGCCGCCGTAAGTACACTGAGACAGGAAGATCAGAAGGCCTTCTACGATTACGGTATTCGCAGCCTTCCATCGCTAGTGCTGGTGGACAAGAGTGGCAAGATTGCCCGTGTCTTCGCTCCTGGTATCCAGAACATTGAAACTCTGACAGCGGCATTAGACGTCCTGAAATAATGGAAATCAGCTTTATCAATTTCATAATGGCTCTAGGAGCAGGTCTGGCAAGCGTACTCTCCCCATGTGTGTTACCGGTTTTACCGATAATCATGGCTGGTGCGGAGCGCAATGACCGTCTACGCCCCCTTATCGTGGTGATTGGTCTTTCCCTCTCTTTCATGGTAATGGGGGCAATTTCATCACTCTTCGGGGCTTTGTTGATAGGAAAAACGCGCTATATTGAGATGGCAGGCGCGCTTGTTATAGTCCTCATGGGATTGATGGTGATCTTTGACTTGAGCATATTCAAGCGTTTCTACCAATTATCCAACATCCGGGTCAAAGGTGAGGGACGCATTGGCGGCCTGATTCTTGGTCTGTCACTTGGCGTTATCTGGGTGCCGTGTGTTGGCCCGTTTCTATCAACTACCCTGACGATGGTCGCCACAAGTGGTCAGTTGGCAACCGGAATTATTTTGCTCGGTTTTTATTCTCTCGGTTTGGCAATACCGATGCTTATTGTTGGCTATTCATCGCAACTGCTGCAAAACAAAATCAAGGGAATATTGAAGCACGAATCATTCCTGCGCTATGTAACCGGCGGCATTCTGGTAGTTTTCGGTCTCTACTCTTTATTGATCGGGAATTTTGCTTTTTGACACTACAAGAGTAAGAAACTCAACTCACTGGAGTCATCAATATGCTTGCAGTCGACCAGACTCAATTCAATTCAGAAAACAATAGAAAAGAAGACGCATTGGTTATCAAATCACTCGGCCATCCAATTCGTTTGAAGATACTGACCATGCTGGATAGGCAAAAGTGCAACGTCAAAAATATCTGGGAATGCCTTGGTATGGAGCAAAGCGTGGTTTCACAGCACCTTGCGGTACTAAGACATCGTGGAATTATTCACGGCAGGCGTGATGGAGTTGAGACTATTTATACAATTGTAAATCCTTTGGCGCAGAAAATTATTGATGCAGTCACCCAAAAATGAAATTGACCGTAAAGTATTTTTTTGGAGGCACCATGTTTAGTCGAATTTTATATCTGGTCATTACTGTTTTATTTTTTGCATCACAAGCATCAGCAACTCCCCTTGACGATGTGAAGAAAACCGTTGATGAAGTTGTCCGCATTATTGCGGACAAGGATATGAAAAAACATGTGCAGCAGCGTCGTCAGGCTCTGAAAAAGACTATCAGCACTATCTTTGATTATAACGAAATGGCGAAACGTTCTCTAGGTAAGCACTGGAATCAACTCGCTCCGGAAGAGAAGAAACAGTTTGCAGATCTGTTTGCTGCACTACTGGAAAATTCGTATGCCGGCAAAATTGAATCGTATAATAACGAGCAAATTGTCTATGTTAAAGAACAGCTCGATGGTGACCATGCAGAAATAAGATCCAAAGTTGTGACTGCCAAGCGAGATGAATTTACACTCGACTATCGAATGACCAGCCATAATGGCAAATGGATGGTCTATGATGTCGTCGTTGAAGGTGTCAGTTTGGTGTCAAACTACCGCAGCCAGTTCAGCCGCGTTATCACGGCTAGTGGATATGGCGGTTTGATCAAAAAACTTGAGGTCAAGAATAGTGAATTGAAGTCACTATGAACCGGATCTTTACCGAAAACGTTTTGGAAGCGCCACTGAACGAAGCAGTTTGCTGGTGCAGCAGTGTCAGTAAGCAATCAATTTTGGTGGCAATTCAGACCGGCGCAAAAAATATGGATGACATCAGACGGATGACCGGTGCTTGCACCATTGGACGTTGCAAGGACTTATCCCCCCGTAGTCGTTGCTGTTCAAAAGAAATAATGCTGCTTCTACAAGCGGAAATTGCAAAACTTCATGATATCAGGGGGGAGCATGAACTGGGATGAACGATATAGTGAGCCAGGATTTGCTTATGGCTCAGAGCCAAATGAATTCCTTGTTTCTATGGTTGAAAAAATTCCGCGAGGAAAAGTTCTCTCTCTCGCAGAGGGTGAAGGAAGAAACGCCGTCTATCTGGCATCGTTGGGATATCTGGTAACCGGAGTTGACGGATCGGAAGTAGGTCTGCGGAAAGCGTCTGAATTGGCAGCGGAACGAGGCGTCGCAATTAACACAATACATGCCGATTTGAGCCAGTTTGTGATGGAAGCAGACCAATGGGATGCCATCATCGCCTGCTATTGCCATGTTCCTTCAGCAATTCGTATGCCACTCCATCAAGCAGCGGTAAGGGGGCTTAAATCTGGCGGAGTTTTTGTACTTGAGGCATTCAGCAAGGAACAATTATCCTATGGGACTGGTGGACCTCAATCCCCCGATATGCTCATGGATTTGGATGTGTTGAAACAGGAACTTGCGGGATTGCAATTTGTTCATGCCGTAAAGATCGAACGTGACGTCAGGGAGGGGAGTAATCATACCGGCATGGCATCTGTTATCCAGATAATGGGTTTTAAACTATGACGTATGACGACTTGCAGGTGGCGCTTCTGGTTCTGGGGCTCTGGGAACGGTCAACTATAAAAGAGATCAAAACTCGCCATAGAGCGTTGGTAAAGCGTTGCCATCCCGATACCGGTAGTGTAGACGACCCGTAAAAAATCCGTAACGTGAATGCTGCACATCGGATACTGCTCGATTACGTTACGGAGTATCGGTTTTCATTTGCCGAGGAAGAATTCTACGAACAAAACTCGGAAGAAAAGCTGCGGAGGCAGTTCATGGATGTCCCCATGTGGGGAAAGCGATAATGGGAAAGCGATAATTGATCTTTCAGTTAATAGGTGCAAATATTGTAATACAAGTGCAAAATTTACACGAAAAACGGATCAAAATGTTATGATTACAGGGTATATCGTTAATTATTTTAGCATGTTATGATTCTGGCACGCCATCTGCTCCTATAGGGTTAGATTGACTATCTCACCATGAAGGAGAAGAACCATGAGAAAAACTGTTATCGTAGCAACTGCAGCACTCGTCGCCTTGTCGATCAGCATGACCGCCTTTGCAGCGACCAGAACCCAAATCAGGACCCAGATCAAAGTCCCTGGCACAGGTACCTGTACGAAGTAGTCATGCAACAGAGAATAAGGCCATTCACTCTTTGGAATGGGTGGTCTTATTCTGATTAAACAAGTTACACAGATCCGTTTGTACGCATCAAATCAAACTGAACGAGCAAACATGGCAAGCACAACGAGATTGATAGTTGGTATACCACTTTGCTTTACGTTACTTGTAGTATGGTTTGCCTGGTCGGCAATTCGCACGGCGCCACCACTTGCCGCCGAAAACCTGCGTGGGGCCGGACTCTCCATATCTGCTGCAGTCGAACAGTTGGCCATTGCTGACAGCTCATTCCAATCACTTACCCGCTATTCTACACCAGATATTGCCTACTTTGTCCTGATAGACAGGCAAGGTATCGCCCGTTTTCATACCAACCAAAGTCTTATTGGCAAACCTTTTGAGAATGGGGATATACTATCACTTCCCAGCGGCATATCAGAAAACCGCGAACAACTTGGCACCGGTGAAGAGGTCTATGTTCTCCGTACAAAGCTCCATACAAACAACGATGAATATCTCCTTGTTCTGGCACTGCATACCTATCGCGCCGATCAGGTTATTCGTCGGGCAAAGACTGGCGTTACGGTTGTTTCTGCTCTGACCATTGCACTCTGGGGGCTGACCCTGTTTGCCATCCTCATGCTTCGCCGTGAAGAACGACACCATAAAGAAATGCAGCGTCGTGAGGAACTGGCACGCCTCGGTGAGCTTGGCGCGGTCTTGGCGCACGAGATTCGGAACCCTTTGGCCGGTATTAAGGGATTTGCCCAGCTTTCGGAGACCGCCGACAACCTGGAGCAGGCTCATTTGTACGCCGGCAAGATAGTTATGCAATCACTTCACATGGAGTCGTTGGTAAATGATTTGCTTTCCTTTGCCCGCGAAGATCGCACGGAACGACAGCCAATAGATCTAGCTGCTTTAGTCCGGGACAGTATTGAGTTGATATGTATGGAAGCTGATCCGACTCAGATAGAAGTTATTCATGCCCCGCATGCAGCTATGATAATTAATGCTGATTCTGACCGGATAAGTCAGCTCCTGCTCAATCTTTTAAAAAACGGACTACAGGCGATGCCGGACGGCGGCGAATTACGAGTCGAACTGAAAAATATCAAATCAACTGCTATACTATCAATCAGTGATACCGGAATTGGTATTCCTCCTGAAAGTATCCCCCGCATCTTTGATCCATTCTGGACCAGTAAGGCACGGGGTACGGGTCTTGGGCTCGCCCTCTGCCGCAAAATAGCTGAGGAACATGGGGGGAGCCTTACTGTTGAAAGTATTGTGGGAGTTGGAACGACTTTTACCGTAACTGTGCCGTTGATAGAATAATGTAATGAAAGGTATCCATGTCGGCAACTATATTGATAGTAGAAGATGATTCGGTATTCCGCGAACTGCTGACCACAATTCTTGATAAAGCTGGATATACCGTTGCATCGGCTAGTGACGGTGGTGAAGGGTTGCGTCGAATCCAGCGCGAAAGTTTTGACCTGGTGTTGAGTGACTTGAAAATGCCGGTCAGGAGTGGCCTTGACCTGTACCGGGCAACTCGTGATGAACCAAATGCACCGCTATTCATATTCATAACTGCTTTTGGTCGAGTCGATGAGGCAGTGTCGGCTATTAAGGATGGTGCATTCGACTTTCTTTCCAAGCCGCTTAAAGACCCTGCGAGTCTTCTGGTAACGGTAAAGCGAGCGCTGGAACAGGTGGAACTTGAACGATTGACAGTATCCATGCAGGAGACTGAGCAGGCGGGGCTTCCCCCTGAGGAGCTGATTTTTGCCGGCAGAGAAATGGAGCATGTCAGGAAACTGGTACAGGACGTGGCCCGCACGTCGGCAACGGTTCTGTTACATGGGGAAAGCGGCACCGGTAAGGAGCTTATAGCCCGGATGGTCCATCTGGCCAGCCCGCGAAAAGCGGCACCATTTGTACCGCTCAACTGCGCCGCAATCCCGGAAAACCTTCTTGAAAGTGAATTGTTCGGTCACGAACGAGGAGCATTTACCGGAGCTGTTCAGGCACGAAGAGGCAAGTTCGAACTGGCACAAGGTGGTACCATCTTTCTCGATGAAATCGGCGAAATGCCGGCATTGCTGCAAGCCAAGCTGTTGCGTGTTCTCCAGGAACGGGTATTTGAACGGGTGGGGGGATCGCTTCAGATTAAGGCGGATGTGCGCGTCATTGCTGCTTCAAATCGTGATCTCTCAAGAGAAGTTGCCGAAAAACGCTTCCGTGAAGACCTGTTCTACCGCCTGAACGTTTTTCCGATTACACTGCCGCCACTTCGAGAACGTACAGACGCAATCCCGCAGCTTGTCAGATATTTCTGCGCGCGTTTTTCTGCAGCTGTCGGTGCCCACCGTCCCATAGGTGTGTCATCTGCAGCGCTGGCATATATTCTGCGGTACAGCTGGCCAGGGAATGTCAGAGAACTGCAGAACATCATCGAACGCGGAGTCATTCTGGCCAGGGGGGAAATAACACCCCGCGAGCTTCCTCAGGAGCTGCTGGAGCAAAATCCACCTGCTGATGCACATGAAGGGATTCTCAAACATCGTGAGAAGGAAACCATAGGGAAGATGCTGCAGCAGTTCAAAGGAAATCGGCGTCAGACTGCTGAAGCTCTTGGCATATCTTTGAGAACGCTGCAATACCGGATCAAGGATCTTGGTTTAATGGTAAAAGAAGAGTCATGAAATAATTTGTTGTAACCTGTTCAATTCTTTGATTGGTTAC
>CAIYZD010000365.1 GCA_903930585.1 uncultured Geobacteraceae bacterium
GCAATTCTATGTATATCCCAATGGTTGTAGAACAGAGCGGGAGAGGCGAGCGGGCATACGATATCTATTCCCGCCTGCTGAAAGAGAGGATTATTTTCCTTGGCGGCTCGATTGACGACACGGTAGCCAACCTCATCATTGCCCAGCTTCTGTTCCTTGAAGCAGAAGATCCGGACAAGGATATTCATCTGTACATTAATTCACCTGGCGGTGTTGTTACCGCCGGCATGGCAATCTATGACACAATGCGATACATCAAGGCCCCCGTATCCACCATCTGCGTCGGACAGGCAGCATCGATGGGGGCCATACTGCTGACTGCCGGTGAAAAAGGGAAACGCTTCAGCCTCAGCCACTCCAGAATAATGATCCATCAACCTCTGGGAGGCTTCCAGGGGCAGGCGACAGATATCAGCATCCACGCCAAAGAGATTCTGCGCATGAAGGACGAATTGAACGGAATTCTCGCCGAGCTCTCGGGGCAGCAAAAAGAAAAAGTTGAAGCCGATACGGAACGTGACTTTTTCATGTCTGCTGAAGACGCAAAAGAGTATGGTCTGATCGACGCCATTTTTACGCGTAAACCGCTCCCAGGAGATACACTATGAGTCGTCGTGGCACACCACAGGAACATCTGACCTGCTCCTTCTGCGGAAAAAGCCAGGAAGATGTAAAGAAGCTTATTGCCGGCCCGGCCGTTTTTATCTGCGATGAATGCATTGAACTCTGCAATGATATCATTGCCGAGGAGATGAAACTTGAAGAGACCACGGGGCCTGATCTGAAAAAACTTCCCAAGCCGCGTGAAATAAAAGACATCCTCGACGAATATGTCATCGGTCAGGAGATGGCAAAAAAAGTTCTCTCGGTTGCGGTCTATAACCATTACAAACGAATTGAATCCGGCGGCAAACCGGGTGACGTTGAAATGCAGAAAAGCAATATTTTGCTGCTCGGCCCCACCGGTTCCGGAAAAACACTTCTTGCCCAGACACTGGCAAGGATTCTTAAAGTGCCCTTTGCAATGGCGGATGCGACCAATCTTACCGAAGCAGGGTACGTCGGCGAAGATGTCGAAAATATCATCCTTACCCTTTTGCAGGCGGCAGATTATGATGTCGAGCGCGCCCAGAAGGGCATCGTCTATATCGACGAAATTGACAAAATCGCCCGCAAGTCGGATTCGCCTTCGATCACTCGGGATGTTTCAGGAGAAGGGGTTCAGCAGGCACTCCTCAAGATCATTGAAGGAACAATCGCCAGCATCCCCCCTAAAGGTGGCAGAAAGCATCCGCAACAGGAATTCATGAAAGTGGATACCACAAATATCCTCTTTATTTGTGGTGGCGCTTTTGCCGGCCTCGAAACGGTCATTCAGCAGCGAATCGGCAAGAAATCGCTCGGTTTTGGAGCAGACATCAAAAAACGCGAAGAGAAGAAGCTCGGAGAACTGCTGAAGAGCCTGACGCCGGAAGACCTCCTCAAGTATGGGTATATCCCCGAATTTATCGGCCGTCTCCCAATGCTTGCCACCTTGACCGAACTTGATGAGGAGGCCCTGGTTCAAATATTAAAAGAGCCGAAGAATTCTCTGGTCAAACAATATCAGAAGCTGTTCGATCTTGAAAAGGTACGTTTACGTTTTACTGACGGGTCATTGGTAGCAATTGCCAAAGAAGCCCTGAAGCGCAACACCGGTGCTCGCGGCTTGCGGGCAATCATGGAAAATTCGATGCTCGATATTATGTATGAGGTTCCATCTCAAACAAATGTCCAGGAAGTTGTCATCAATGAAGATGTCATCTATAGCAAAGAAAAACCGATAATCGTGTATGAACAAGAGTTAAAAGAAGCCGCCTGATTTAGCTTGTATTTTAGCAAGTTAGACGGGCGACACCCTCTAAAGCGGCATGGTTTGGCTACTTAATCGTTTTTTGTGTGCTCAACCGCCCATAATATGCATGTTTACGCGAAAAAATACTTGACACAATTTGAGTAAACCTGTAAACAGTAGCTCGCCTTGTTGATAATAAATCGAAAAATCTTTGGAGGTGTAACGTGACGAAAGCAGAATTGATCAGTTCAGTAGCAGAGCAGGCTGGCCTGAAAAAAGTTGATGCTGAAAAAGCTGTTTCTGCATTTATTGCCAGTGTAACTGCTGCTCTGAAAAGCGGAGACAAACTCAGTCTTGTCGGTTTCGGTACATTCTCCACAGCAAAGCGTGCTGCCCGTAAAGGTCAGAATCCTCAGACAGGCAAGAAAATTGATATTCCCGCTGCAACTGTACCAAAGTTTAAACCTGGTAAGACTCTGAAAGAGGCTGTTAACGTAGCTCCCAAGAAAAAGAAATAGTTCTTGTAGAGTTCTGAGGGGTTGTAGCTCAGTTGGTTAGAGTGCCAGCCTGTCACGCTGGAAGTCGCGGGTTCGAGCCCCGTCAACCCCGCCATAAATGAGGGCGAATA
>CAIYZD010000366.1 GCA_903930585.1 uncultured Geobacteraceae bacterium
ATCTGGTGACGGAAAGCGCTACCGTGCCGGTGGCATCGGACACGGGCTGGACCGTCGCCGCGCCTACCTCACACACATTTGCAACGTGGGGAAATCATACCCTCTCTGCGTACGCAAAAGATGCAGCCGGTAACGTGTCGGTGGCAAAATCAGCTACCATACAGATTGGAGTGACCGATGGGGTAATCATTGCGTCAGCGGCTGGGAACCCTCCTAAATTGGAGCCGAATCTGATGGATGCTCTCAAGTCGCTCAACTTTGCCATGGGGGTGGAGACCCCGACGGAAGCGGAGAAGCGTCATGCTGACGTGGCACCGTTGGTGAATGGTGTGCCGCAACCGGATGGGGAGATCAATCTGGGCGATACTATCGTTATTTTACGCCGTGTGGTGGGATTATGATCTACAACAGTCAGTCGAAAAGTTCAAGGAGCGTCACTATGAAAAAATGGTTCGGTTATATAGTTTTGTTGCTGTCAGTTGCACTACTTTCAGCCTGTGGTGGTGGTTCCCAGTCTTCTCCAACCAGCCGCTCGCTCAAGTCAGTTATTAAGACAACGGCATTGACGGCGACTCTCAATATTGGTGGTGTCCAGATGGCCATAACTCTGCCTGCCGGGGTAGCACCGGAGCTGAAACCAGATGGCAGTGTGAATAATGCAGCCGCCATAGAATTTATCAGCTCTGCCCCTTCAACCTACACGTTACAAAATGTGACCTATAATTCAGCTGCTTCAGAACTTAATTTCTCCGTCATCGACCTTGCCGGTTTTACTACGGAAGACCAGATTGTGCTTCATTTGAAGGTATTGGAAGGAACACCCAAGGAGTCCGATTTTTCAATTAAATCGTATAATTTTTTTGACAAGGTTACCGGCGCGTCTATTAGCGGCCTCAATCCAACCCTTACGACGACCATCCTATAAACGCAGGAGGAACCATGCTCCAAAAACTGATACTGTTATCAACAATTTGTCTGCTCGCTGCCCCCGCCTTCGCGACTGAAGCCGATTTCGAAAAGCGGATGGCTCGCGGCGTGGCGGCGCTGGAGGCGGGGGACGCCACGCGTGCTCAGGAAGAGTTTCAGGCCGCTGTCAAGGAGCATCCCGATGACCCCGAAGCGTCGCTTAATCTTGCCATTGCGCTTAATCGGGCAAATGATCCGGCAGCCGAATCGGCTTTGAAGACGGCACTTCGGGTGGATCCCGGTAACCTGCGTATAAACCTTGAGTTGGGTACATTTTATTATAACCAGAAGATGTACGAAGAATCTGGCGACTACTTTGAGAATCTGGTGGCGCTGAAGCCGGACCCCGAGATAAAAACAGTGGCGGAAGGGTACCTTGCCAATATCCGCTCGCTCAATAGTGGTAAACGGTGGGCGGTGACTCTGACCGGGGGCATGCAGTATGACTCCAATGTGCCATTGGCTGCAGACCCGAGCCTGCTTCCGGCCGGCACCAGCCGGATAAGTGACTGGAAGTGGATAATTAATCCAAGTATCAGTGGTGTGGCTTATCGGGACAGTCGGCAGGAACTGACTGCCGGTTATTCATTCTACCAGAGTGTGCACCTGAATATGAGCGATTATGACCTGACTCAGAATGCGCTTAATGTCACCTATAAACGTCTTTTCTCTCCGCTCTTTTCAGCAAAACTGAGTGGTGATTTTGAATCGGTACTGTTGGGAGGAAACCCGTTTTTAAACGATTTTAGTATCACTCCCGGCGTGTCACTCACACTTGATGAAAAGATCATTGGTCTGGAGTACCGTTTTCGCAACTCATATTTCAAAAATTCCGACGCATATCCTTCCAATACGGATCGGGACGGAGTTACCCATTCGGTTGTACTCAGCTATCATCATCCTTTCTCTGAAACTCTCAACCTGCGTGTCGGCTATACGTTTGATCGTGCGATCACAGATGTATCGGCCTGGAGTTACATTTCTCATCAAGGGAGTGCCGGGCTTGCTGTTTCGCTGCCGCACGCATTTTTGCTGGATTTTTCAATGGAAGCGACCGGCAGTAAATATGATGATATCCTGACGGGGGCAACGGATATCCGCTCCGATACCACACTTACCGGAGGCGTATCTCTGCTCTGGCAACTGTCAGATCATCTTGGCCTGTCGCTGGGATACCAGTATACCGACAACACGTCGAACATAAGCAGTTATGGGTACACCAGAAGCGTAACCAGCATTATGGCCCAGGGAAGGTACTGATATGAAATCATTCATTGCAGCACTGTGCAGCGGACTTCTCTTTATGGTTACAGGGTCGGTATCTGCCGAACAGATTGCATCGGTAGTGGCGCTACGTGGTAAGGCGACTGTTGAGCGGGGAGCCAAAAAGCTTGATGCGCAGCTCAAGCTGGGGGTAGAACTGCAGGATACGGTTGCTACGGCAGAAGGGGGGCGGATCAAACTCCTGTTCATCGATGATAGCGTGTTGACCCTGTCGGAAAAGTCGCGCATGAGCGTCGATACGTTTGTGTACTCCCGCACTGATAGGGGCAAGTCGATCTACAATCTGATCGATGGCAAAATGCGTGCAGTGGTGGGAAAAACGCGCTTCGAGGTGAAGACTCCTACTGTTGTCGCCGCCGCTCGCGGTACGGTGATTCTGTTTGAAGTCGGCACTATGAATGGTAAACCGTTTACCCGGGTCATATGCCTTGAGGGGATCGTAGAGGTACGCTCTCTGACAGCAGTCCCAGGAGCGAAACCGGTCATGCTCTCTCCCGGTCAGGCAATTACTGTAACGGGGACTTTGCCGACATCGGAGCATAAATCATCCACATCGGAACAGCATTCAACGAACTCCACGTCAGACCAGAACGCTTCGACAACAGAACAGGCTCCTGTGACCGTGGAACAGCTATCGCCGACGGTGGAGAAGGTAACCACGACCGGAGATCAGACTTTGACGGTAGAGGAAATATCATCCACAGTGGAACAACTCCCTCCCGCTGAAATAAGAAGACTTTTGCAAGAGACCGTTGTTTCGGGGGGTGACAACAAACCACCGCCACCTCCACCTCCGCCACCGCCACCGCCACCGCCATCATCACCACCGCCTATGCTCAAGCCGACCAAGGTCGACATTGGGGTGAAATTTTAGACAACTCAGTTTCTGCCGTATTCGCCCTCTCTTGGAACTCAAGAGAGGGCGTTATACAACCGACTGGAACCCATGAAAAAGAACCGTCTCTTTTATCTGATAGCGACACTCTCCCTGATGCTGTTTTCATTACTCCAGCTAAAAGACCCGCAGTATTTTCAGGAAAAGCTGGAAAGCAAAACATATGATTGGCGACTAAATGTGCGCAACGACTTCTTCCGCAAGCCTCTCCCCGCTTCGGATATCGCCATTGTGCTGGTGGACGAAAAAAGTCTTGCCGAGATTGGACGCTGGCCGTGGCCGCGCAACGTCATGGCCGAGTTGATCGATAAAATTTCCGCTGCCGGGCCCAAAGTTATCGGCATCGATATCATCTTTCCCGAACGCGATACGAGCGTTAATGACGGTAAGTTGGAGGCTGCAATTAAAAATGCCGGAAATGTCGTGCTTGCAACCAAGTTTGACGTGACCGAAACAGGGCAACAGCAGACGGCGCTCTCTCCTGCTCCGGATTTTGTTGAAGATGCCGCCTTCATGACAATCAGATCAGTCCCCGGCATTAAATGGAAAGATCTTGCTATCAAATCAATCAAGGTCACTCCATCACTTCCGGAGTTTGCCAAAGTTGCCACACTCGGTCAGGTGTCCAACCTATATGATATGGATGGCGTGCTGCGTCGGGAGATCCTGTATCTTAACTACGGAGATGACTGCTATCCCTCTTTTTCCCTCCAGATTGCCCGTATTGCTAGGAAACTTCCGATGCAGGATATGGTTCTTTATGGCGGTTCGTCTGTCGAACTTGGTGGCCGGATCATTTCGACCGATCTGAACGGCAGAAACATTATCAATTACCGTGGCGAAGAGGGTTCGTACCACCAGGTTTCCGCGACCGATCTGCTGAATAACAGGGTAGCTCACGGGGATTTAAAGAATAAAATAATTTTGGTCGGGACATCGGCGCAAGGCACATTCGATCAGAAAGTTACCCCGTTTTCCGCCAGTTTTCCCGGGGTTGAAAAGAATGCTACCGTAGTGGACAATATTCTGAGGAATGACTTCATCAGGAAAAGCCCCTATTTTGTCGAGCAGATGGTCATAATTGTCACCAGCCTGCTGCTTATAACTTTTCTTCCCCGACTGAAAGCACGATCAGGGGTTATTCTCTCCCTGGTATTGATGGGATGCTATATAATTCCCTGCCAGATAGTCCTCACTTTCTTCAACGTATGGCTTAATGCTTCGTACCCTGTTCTCAACATGTTTGCCATTTCATCCTTCGGGATCATCATCCGCTGGGTTTCCGAGGAAAAATATTCCCGTCAGATCCGCGCAATGTTTTCCAGTTACGTCACCGAGCGGCTGGTGACTGAAATGATAGCTCACCCGGAAATGGCCCAGCTTGGCGGGCATCGGCAGGAAATAACCGTGCTCTTTTCCGATGTGGTCAGCTTTACGACCTATTCGGAAAATCATCAGCCGGAGGAGGTCGTGGCGATCCTCAATGAGTATCTGGGGGCGATGACCGATATCGTGCTGAAGTGGGAAGG
>CAIYZD010000367.1 GCA_903930585.1 uncultured Geobacteraceae bacterium
ACAAATCAAGGGATATTCAGCCTGGATATGGAAGGTACCTGTACCTTCATAAACAAGCCGGGAACGCATATTCTGGGATATCAAATCGAGGAACTGGTCGGCAACAAAATCACTTTACTCCTGAAATGCAAAATTCTGGAAGAACAAATCAAGCTCTGCCTTTCACAGCGCTCCATACACGATGACGCTACGTTTCATAGTGATGACTTCTACCTTTGCAAAAAGGACGGCAGTTTTTTCCCCTCTTCGCTCTCATCCAAACCCCTGCTGGTAAATGGCATGATTGCCGGTGCGGTAACAACCTTTTCCGATATCACCGAGCGAAAGCGGCTCGAAGATGAACGTTTCATCTTGTCCCGTGCCGTTGAACAGTGTCCGGTTTCGATATGTTTAACCGATATTTCGGGAAACATCGAATTTGTGAATCCCAAGTTTACCCATCTCACCGGCTACAGCAGTGCAGATGTAATTGGTAAAAATCCGCGGGTACTGAAATCGGGTGAAGTAAAAACCTGATGTGTATGAGCAGTTGTGGCACACGATCTCCAAGGGTGATATTTGGGAAGGAGAGTTGCTGAATAAAACAAAAGATGGGCGATTGTTCTGGGAACATGCCGCCATATCGCCGCTCCGGGATAGCAAAGGTATTATTACCCACTATCTTGCCGTTAAAGAAGATATCACAACCATGAAGAAGGTTTTGGAAGAGCTTGTCACCGCCAAGGAACAGGCCGAAGCGGCCAATATGGCAAAAAGCTCGTTTCTCGCCACCATGAGCCATGAAATCCGCACTCCTATGAATGGCGTAATCGGTATGAACAGTATGCTGCTTGAAACCAATCTGACTGCCGAGCAGAAGGAGTATGCCACCATTGCGTACAATAGTGGCGAAAATCTGTTGACCATTATAAACGAAATTCTCGATTTTTCAAAAATCGAAGCGGGTAAGCTTGAACTGGAAATCCTTGATTTTGACGTGAGGATAACCCTGGAAGATACCGCCGAGCTGCTGGCTCTGCGCAGTGAGGAAGCCGGACTTGAACTCATCTGTCAAATTGACCCGGCTGTACCGTCATACTTGAGAGGTGATCCGGGCAGGATTCGCCAAATCATCACCAACCTGGTCGGTAACGCCATCAAATTCACCCGAAAAGGTGAAGTTGTTATCAGTGCATCACTTGCATCGAAGCAGGAAAACAACGTTACCATCCTCTTTGAAATACAGGACACCGGCATTGGAATTCCCGAATCGCGTTTATCCGCCATTTTCGATCCCTTCACGCAGGCAGATGGCAGCACTACCCGCAGATTCGGCGGCACCGGACTTGGTCTGGCCATCTGCAAGCAGTTGGTCGGATTGATGAATGGCGAAATAGGCGTCACGAGTGAAGAGGGGGTCGGATCCAGGTTCTGGTTCAGCCTCTGTCTTGAAACGCAGACACAGACATCTTATAATGCTCATGTTTTCAAGGCATTGCAGCTCCGGGGCAAAGGCTCATTGATCAAGGAACGAATTCTGGTCGTTGACGACAACGCAACCAACCGTATCCTGATGAAAACTCTGCTACGGTTGTGGGGATGTCGTTTCGAGATTGCTGTAGACGCGACAGAAGGACTGGAGATGCTGCATGAAGCGGTACAGTCCGGCGACCCGTTCCGTCTTGCCATACTTGACCAGGAAATGCCGGGTATGGATGGCATGGAACTTGGTCGTTGTATTAAAACAGATCCTCTGCTCTCTTCAACCTTAATGGTAATGCTGACATCCATCGGTCAACGGGGAGATGCGGCAACTCTTGAACAGATCGGTTTTGCCGGATACCTGCACAAGCCGGTGCGCCAGAATCAGCTCTATGATTGCCTTGAGTTGATAGTGGGGAGAGATATTGAATCTGGGGATTACGTGTCATCCAATCCTCCACAGGGGATAATAACCAAGCATATCATTGCCGAATCTGTACGTAAGGGGGTGCGAATCCTTCTGGTGGAGGACAATATCATAAACCAGAAAGTTGCCCAGCATATGCTTAAATCACTGGGCTACCGGGTAGATGTCGCCGCCGATGGGCAGGAAGCTGTTCGGGCCCTCGAAATGATAAATTACGATCTGATACTCATGGATTGTCTGATGCCGGTAATGAACGGTTTCGAGGCAACGGCAGCAATCCGTGACGCAAGCCCGGAACAGTTTAACAATAAGATCCCGATAATAGCGATGACGGCAAATGCGACTCAGGATGACCGTCAAAAGTGTCTCTCATCCGGAATGAATGATTATTTGTCAAAACCTATTAAAAAGGA
>CAIYZD010000368.1 GCA_903930585.1 uncultured Geobacteraceae bacterium
ATCGATCGCATCGGGCAGCTTCAGTCCCGCCATGAAAAGAATTTTGTAGGCCTTCTTCAATTTATGAATAGTGTCTTCAGAAAATCCTCGGCGTTTGAGACCCACCAGATTGAGGCCGCGCAGCTTGGCATCGCCTGTGCCCGGCGTCGCAATCAGGTAGGGAGGAAGGTCAAGACTGACCAGAGTACCGCCTCCCGCCATGGCGTGAGCGCCAATGGTTACAAACTGATGAACCGCCACCAGGCCGCCAAGAATAACATTATCTTCCACGGTTACGTGCCCGGCCAGAGTCGCTGCATTCGCCATAACCACATTATTGCCGATCCGGCAGTCGTGGGCGACATGCGAATACGCCATGAAGAGGTTATTATCTCCTACGACCGTCTCGCTGATTCCGGTAACGGTGCCGCGATGAATGGTTGCAAATTCGCGGATGATGTTGTTGCTGCCAATGCGCGTCCAGCACTCTTCGCCACGATATTTCAGGTCCTGGGGGGCGGGTCCGACCGATGCAAGATGGTAAATCTGGTTGTTTTCACCAATCTCGGTCCAGTCTCCGACGACGGTATGAGCGCCGATAGAGGTTCCTTTGCCGATGGTGACATGTTTGCCGATGATGACATATGGGGCAATTTCAACATCTGTTGCAAGTATGGCTGATGGATCAATTACCGCAGTCGGGTGGATCATGTGCTGTGTCTCCCGTAAATGTACTATTTCTGTGAATCGGCAAATGTTGCCTTAAGGTCGGCTTCGGTTACCAGAGTGTCGCCAACGAAAGCTTTGCAGGCTACTCCCCAGATTCCTCTTCTGTTCATAGTCGTTGTGACCTCAATACGCAGTTGATCGCCGGGCGATACCGGTTTACGGAAGCGGGCGTTATCTATTGCCAGAAAATAGGTAACTTTAGCGCGGGTAGCTTCATCGGAAGCAAGATATGCCATGATACCGGCGACCTGAGCCATCGCTTCTATGATCAGAACCCCCGGCATGACCGGGTGCCCAGGGAAATGACCCTGGAAAAACGGCTCGTTGATGGTAACGTTTTTAATCCCTACGCAGCGTTTCCCCTGCTCCCCTTCGATAATCCGGTCTACCATCAGAAACGGGTAGCGGTGGGGGAGTATTCTCATGATTTCATTGATGTCTAGTTGCATGTCAGTTCTCCTGGCGGGGCTGTTTCAGCATGGCTTCAAGTTCTGTAATCCGTTTTTCAAGGGCCGAGACGGTTTTCCGCAATTCCGGCAATCGGGGCACAATCATGGCAGATTTCAGCCATTCCTTATGCGGCATGGTAGGCGTGCCACTATACGCAGCATTGGCAGGCAGCGAACTTGGTACGCCGGACTGGGCGCCAACCAGCACGTTGTCACCGATCGTAAGATGACCGGCGACACCGACCTGGCCAGCCAGGGTGACGTGATTGCCGATTTTTGCACTACCCGATATGCCGACTTGAGACACGATCATGCAATCTTCACCGATTTCGCAGTTGTGGGCAATCTGCACCAGATTATCCAGTTTGGTGCCTCTCCTGATCCGGGTTACCTCAACTGCGGCGCGATCGATACAGCTGTTCGCTCCGATTTCGACATCATCATCAAGAACGACAATACCGATTTGCGGGATGCGATAATAGCTTCTGCCATCCGGTGCATAGCCGAAACCGTCAGAACCGATTACGGCACCCGGCTGGATAATGCAGCGATTACCGAGTCGGCAGCGTTCACGGATAACGGCGTTAGC
>CAIYZD010000369.1 GCA_903930585.1 uncultured Geobacteraceae bacterium
AGTTGAGCCTATCATGAGAATAAGGTACCACCATAAGTCTTTAGGCGAGATGTCAAAAACAGAGTTGCCGAGAACGGTGGCAAGGGTGTTTGGGACAAGGACTGCGGTTCCGATGATTGTAAGATAAGTCATCAGAAGAGCGAGCCGGTTATTAAGGTTTTGCAGTTGATTGTTATAGATGCTTTGAAGCACTTCAAGGCCCGAAGCAAGCACTTCGGACATGTGTTCAGCAAGGTTAATCTGGTGGTTTACATCCTCGACCAGCCCATCCAGTTTGTCTTGTATCTTTACATCGTTTGTAATCAGGTCGGCGTCTCCGTAGCGGAGAGTATGCAGAACATCCACCGTATCCCAAAGCGCATTTAGATAGGTAATGACAGCATGTTTCATCTTGTATATTTCGGGCCCGAGTTTGGTGCGGGGGGTGTACGGGTCCATCATGTCTTCGTTCAGTTTGTCGCCTTGTTCTTCTATCTGTCGCAAGTGTTCGAAGTTGCTATCATTGCTTTCGTGAACAATACGGATGAGTAGAAGGGTCAGTTTGTCTTCATAGGGCAGGTCGAGGGGGATTTTCTTAAGGACAGTCTCGGCATACCGGCGGAGCCTGCCAAACCTGCGGTAAATATGAACGGGATGGACAGTTAAGATAAAATTCTTTTTAACGAATAAGAGGAAAGGGTAGGGCTGGACTTCAAATTCTCTGACCTGGATGGCGGCAAATTTTAAACCCATTTCTGTTTCCATATCATGGTAATTGCCGCGTGAGTCCTTGGAGAAGAAATTAACCAGCTCGATCGAGAAACCGAGTGCGGAGGCAGCCTGACGGACGCCGGTATCAAAATCATCGTCTTTTACGGCACAGTCGACCCAGCTAATTGCCGAGTTATTCAAATTATCCGTGAATTCAGAGGCGTCTTCAGTGCTTTTACTAAAAATGCCGCCAGTCGGTGAAAGCGATACGCAGAACCATTTGTCGCGCATCGAGTCACCATATTTCATGTTAACAATGGTTTTTACTTCTTCCATATCAGATAACCAGGTCCAAATAATTCCATATTTAGCTTAACACTTCATTATCGTCCCGTGAGAGAGGTGAGTCAATAGTTTTGTAAAAATTCAACTTTGCGCGTTTGAATTAATAATTAATTATGTTAAAATGTATTTATTAAAGATTACATAATCAGGACGCTGGGAGGTGTGTGATGAGGGAGGATATCGAAAAATTCCTGGCATATTTAAAGGCAGAAAAGGGTCTGTCCGATAATACGTTCATGGCCTATCAGAATGACCTATCGCAAATGTCAGCGTTTTTTGAGAATGAAGCCAAGCAAAAAACTATTTTGCCGTCCTGGGCAAATGTAGACCGCCAGGCCATTATTCGCTATCTAATGAGCCTGCAGGAAAAAAAATACGCCCCAACAACCCGAGCCCGCAAATTGGCCGCAGCGCGCTCGCTTTTTAAATTTCTGACAAATGAGGGAGTTCTCAAGGAAGATCCTACCCATAATTTAGAATCATTGAGCGTGGGCAGGTCGCTGCCTAAACCAATCTCAATAAACCAGGTAAGGTCTCTGCTGGAGCAACCGACCAAAGTTAACACTCCCGAAGCTAAACGGGACGAAGCCATGCTTCAGCTTCTTTACGCCACAGGAATGAGAGTCAGTGAGTTAATGTCTTTGAATGTGGATGACGTTAATCTAGTTGAC
>CAIYZD010000370.1 GCA_903930585.1 uncultured Geobacteraceae bacterium
CCGGTGCTGCTGATCCTTGACGAGCTGCAGAAAGTCCGGGGTTGGAGCGAAACCCTCAAGATGTATTGGGACAATCGCTCCACTGGTCCGGATATCCGCGTTCTGATTCTTGGTTCGTCGGCGCTGCTGATGCAGGAGGGGTTGTCGGAAAGTCTGGCAGGCAGGTTCTTTCTACACCGCTGCTCTCACTGGAGCTTTGTTGAATGTCGTGAGACGTTTGGCTGGAACCTGGAACAATGGCTTTATTTCGGTGGCTATCCGGGCGCGGCCTCGTTTGTCGAGGACGAGACGTTCTGGAAACGCTACATCGCAGACTCTCTGATCGAAACCGTGCTGGCCCGTGATGTGCTGCAGATGAGCAAAGTTGCCAAACCGGTGCTGCTGCGCCACCTTTTTGCGCTGGCTGCCACACTGCCAGCACAGAGCGTCTCTTATACCAAAATGCTAGGCCAGTTACATGACGCCGGCAATACCACCACTCTGGCGCATTACCTGAAACTGTTGGAATCAGCTTTTCTGGCAAGCGGTCTGGAACTCTTCTCGCGTGGGGTGCAGAGAAAACGGGGCAGCAGTCCCAAGCTGATTCTCTGGAACAATGCGCTGGTCAATGCACTTTCAACCCGGAGTTTTGTCGATTCTCTGGCAGATACAGTCTGGTGGGGGCGATTGGTGGAAAACGCCGTGGGTGCTCACCTGTGCAACAGTCTCACATCGGTAGAATATAGCGTCACCTACTGGCGGGAAGGTGATCATGAGGTTGATTTTGTGATTGCCAGAGGGCGCGAAATCTGGGCTATTGAGGTTAAGAGCGGTAGAAGCGGCAAGGCTGCGGGCCTGGCCCGTTTCCGGGGTCGCTACCCCGAGGCGCAGACGCTCCTGGTGGGTGCCCAAGGTATCCCGCTGGAGGAGTTTTTCTCTAAAAGCGTAGTGAAATTAATTGAACATTGATCATGCGGGAAATCCGGGGTCAGGGAAAATCCGGGGTCAGTTTAGAGTTTCGGACATTTAAGGATCCTGGTTCGTATGGCATCAAACAGTTGTAAATTCCTTTTCATCGGTATTATGGATTATCAATCACAAGTAGCGGAGTTGAGCCTATGACAGCTTCAACCACTTCCAGGAAGAGATGCAGTGTCAAACCGATCAAGACCAGAAAGGTTCCATCCGGAGAAGATCTGAATGTTGCCGGAGGAAAAACCGCCAATAACGAACCTGTTGTTCTTCAGGAAACTCCACACTTCGATCTCAATGACTGCCAATGGTTTCTCAACCGTGAATTGACCTGGCTTGAGTTCAACCGCCGGATTCTGCACGAAGCCGAAGAAACCTGCACTCTACTTCTGGAGCGGCTCAAATTTATTGCTATTGTGAGTGCCAACCTGGACTCATTCTTCATGAAACGCATTGGTGGCTTCAAACAGCAGATTGGCGCAGGGATGAGCGAACTGACGCTTGACGGCAGGACCCCACTTCAGCAGGTCCGCGAATGCCATCAAGTCATACGTGACATCAATACTCACAAAAAAGAGGTGCTGGGAAATGTTCTGGCACTGCTGTCCCAAAAGGGTATCGTCATCAAGAGCTATGCCACTCTGACCCCTCGAGAGAAGATATTTCTGAGAGAATATTTCTATTCGAGTGTCTTTCCACTGTTAACGCCACAGTCTATCGATCCGGCCCACCCGTTCCCATTTGTCTCCAACCTGTCGCTCAATCTGCTTGTCACCCTGAAATATCCCAGGCGTAGTGACGTTACAGTGGCACGTATCAAAGTTCCTGTCGGCGTGGGGACACCTCGTTTCATACGAGTCG
>CAIYZD010000371.1 GCA_903930585.1 uncultured Geobacteraceae bacterium
CGGTCGGCACGGCTGCCAAGTACGTGGAAGAGGCTTCCAAGCGGATCAACATGCCTCCCGGTTACTATATCAACCTGTCAGGAGAAGCCGAGGATATGGCCGAATCGTTTGGCTACATGGGAGAATCGCTGCTGCTGGCGGTACTGTTCGTCTATCTGATTCTGGCTGCCCAGTTCGAATCGTTCTTCGAACCGCTCGCCATAATGCTCTCCCTGCCGCTCGCCATTGTCGGTATGGCAGGTATGCTCAAGCTGACCGGCGACACGGTCAACATCATGTCGCTGATCGGTCTGATCATGCTGATGGGGCTGGTGACCAAGAATGCCATTCTGCTGGTCGATTACGCCAAGGTGCTCCAGCGGCGGGACGGCATGGCGCGACGCGAAGCGGTCATTCTCGCCGGGCGAACCCGTCTGCGGCCGATCATCATGACGACACTGGCAATGATCTTCGGCATGATGCCGCTCTTTCTCGCCATCGGCGCCGGAGCCGAAGGACGTGCCCCCATGGCCCGTGCCGTGGTTGGCGGACTGTTGACCTCAACGCTGCTGACGCTGCTGGTGGTGCCGGTTATGTACACGTTGATGGACGACTTCGGCGGATGGTTGCAACGGAAATGGAAAGGTGGACACGTGCATGTGGAGTGAGATGAGTCGTTGTTTGAAAGGAGAAGTGCCGTAGATGAAATGTGTATTGATGGTTATTATCGCACTGCTACCGGCGATTTGCAGTGCCGAAACGCGCGTGCTGACGCTTGAGCAGGCGATCTCCATTGCAATGGAAAAGAACCGCGATATCGAGAAGGCGCGCGAGTATGCCCAGTATGTCCAGGGGAAATACGTCGAGGAACGGGCGGCTGCATTGCCGCAATTGTCTCTTAACGGCACGGTTCAGGCATCTAAGGACGGCAGCAGTGAGATTGGGGGATATCCTGCCCAGCGGCTGTTTGGCCGGGCGGTTGATCTGACGATTTCCCAGCCGCTGTATACCTGGGGGAAATTGAACGCCGCCATTCGCGCCGCCGAGGTCGGGATGAAAACTGCCGACGAACAGTTGCGGCTGTACCGGCAGGCTGCGTACCGTGACGTTGTGGCGGCGTATCTCGATATTCAGCTGGCCGGGGAATTACACCGGCTGGCGCAGGAAAACCGCTCGCAAAAGCAGCGGCATCTGGATGAAGCGACGCGCAAGTTCAGTGCCGGAGTTGCGACCGATTATGATGTGCTTGCGGCTGAAGTTGCCGCGGAAAATACGTTGCCGGAGGTGATACGCTCCGAAAACGGCGTGCGCATGGCTCGTGAACGGCTCCGTTTTTTACTTGCCATGGGTGCGGAAGAGGTCGATGTGGTTGGAACTCTTGAAACGCCCCCCCTTGATCTCTTACTTCCGGCCGGTTATGACGAAGCGATGCAGATCGCCGGAAAGCGCCGCCCGGACCTTGCCGACCTGCGGCTGCGCATCGGCATCTATGACGAACTGGTAACTATCGCTGCCGCTGAAAATAAACCGCGACTTGACCTGAAAGGGGGGGCGGGCTGGCACTGGGCAAGCCTGAACGATCCGGGTCCGGCGCTGGATGCTTCCGGGGCGGCGTGGAACGTCGGCCTGTATGTGACGTTCCCGTTCTTTGACGGTCTGCGGACGAACGGCAAGGTCGCCCAGGCCAGAAGCGATCTGCGTACAAAGCGGATCGAAGAGGCCAGGCTACGGGATTCCATCACACTCGAAGTCCGTCAGGCGGAATTTTCATACCGTGAAGCGGGAGAAATACTCAAGGCGCTCTCCGGTACGGTCAAGCAGGCGGAGCGTTTGGTCAGGATGGCGGAAAGCGGGTATGAATTCGGCGTTAAAATCAGGCTCGAAGTGGATGATGCCCAGCTGAATCTTCTCCAGGCCAAGAGCAATCTGGCAAAGGCGCAACGCGACCTGCGTGTGGCGCAGGTCAATTATCTCTGGTCGATCGGGGTGGCGGGAGAGTAGCACACCGTAGCGTCACCGTGACTGGATACGTCAGGCACTCGGCAATAAGTCATTGTTGCCGGGCTGACGACAATCCTTTTGACTCACGTGATACTGCGTGGTATTTTATGTCTTTATTTTATATCGGGAGAAGTCTATGAGCATTGTAGTTGTCGGCACCGTGGCGTTTGATACGGTTGAAACACCCTTCGGCAGGGGAGAAAACGTTCTGGGTGGGTCGGCCACCTATTTTTCCACATCTGCCAGCTTCTTTTCCGATGTGTCACTGGTTGCGGTTGTCGGCGAAGATTTTCCGGAAGAACACGTCACTTTTCTACAGGGTCGCAACATTGATACTGCCGGCTTGCAGCGTATTCCAGGTAAAACGTTTCATTGGAGCGGTCGCTATGGGTATGATCTGAACGAAGCCCAGACGCTTGACACCCAGCTTAACGTTCTGATGGATTTTCAACCGGAACTGCCGGAATCCTATCGCGATGCGGAATATCTCTTTCTGGCTAATATTGACCCGGATTTACAGATGAAGGTGCTGGAACAGGTTCGGAAACCGAAGCTGGTGGCGTGTGACACCATGAATTTCTGGATTTCATCAAAGCCGGAGGCGCTGAGGAAAGTGCTTAAAAACGTTGACATCGTTGTCATCAACGAAGGTGAGGCGCGGCAATTTACCGGAGAAGCCAACCTGGTGAAGGCGGCGCGGCAGATCATCGCCCTCGGTTGCAAGCGACTGGTCGTCAAGCGGGGCGAGTACGGCGTGCTGATGTTTACCGCCGATACGGTTTTTGCTGCGCCGGCGTATCCGTTGGAGGACGTTTTTGATCCGACCGGAGCGGGTGATACGTTTGCCGGAGGGTTCATGGGGTATCTGGCAAATACGGGCGACCTGTCGGAGGAGGGGCTGCGTCAGGCCATCGTCTTCGGGAGTGTTATGGCCTCTTTCAATGTTGAGGATTTCAGCCTTAACCGCATGAAGCGGCTTGAGTACAAAGAGATTCAAGCTCGTTTTGTGAACTTCAAGGCGCTGACAAGCTTCAGGGATGTCTCTTTCTAAATGAAAAAGGTTTTCTATTCCATAGCTGCAATGCTGCTGTTTCTGAACGTTTCCGGATGTGTCTCCGGTCGGGGACAGAGTACGTCCAAGCCTAATCCTGCATCCTATCATTACCAGATGGGCCTTTCCTATCTTGGTGAACGTAATTACTCTTCAGCTCTGTTTGAGTTGACGGAGGCCGAGAAACTTGATTCCGAGAATCCTGATGTCGTTTATAATCTGGGTATGGCTTTTGTCGGAAAAAAGCGTCCGGATCTCGCTGAAGCAAAATTTCTGAAAGCTATCCGTTTAAAGCCGAGTTTTTCCACTGCCCGTAACGATCTGGGAGTTGCCTACCTTGAGTTGAAACGCTGGGATAGCGCTATTCAGCAGTTTAAAATTGTCAAGGATGATCTTTTTTACGACAACGGTGAAAATGCAGCCATCAATCTCGGGCTGGCCTATCTGGGAAAGGGAAATTTTCTCAAGGCGTTGGAAGAACTGCAAGCCGTGGCTGTTATGAATCCGCGCAATCCGGTTGCACGGCTTTCGCTGGGGCGGGTCTGTTTTGCCATGGACAAGAGCGAACAGGCGATTGCCGAATATACCAAGGCACTTGAAATCTATCATGATTACGGGGCCGCCTATTATTATCTGGGGCAGGCTCAACTTAAGATGAGTAGAATCGACGCAGCTCGTGTTTCATTCAAAGAAGCGGTGCGGTTTATTCCCGACAGCGAACTTGGTCGCGCAGCCCTTGGATACCTGGATCTTATCAAGTGAGTGAGAATAGAGTGTCAGATCCGTTTTCATCTACTTCGGAGGCTCTTGGAAGTTCACCTGGGGCAGTTTTGCGCCGTTGCCGCGAATTCCACGGAATTACGCTTGAAGAGGCCTCTGAAACAACAAAAATAGGTATTTCTCACCTGAAGGCACTGGAAGACGATCAAATCAGGGAATTTGCCAATCAGGCGTACCTTAAGGGCTTTCTGCGTATCTACGCCACGTACCTCGGACTGAATTCGGATGATGTGGCACGGATGTATGACAAGCTTTTCGGGGGGCAGGGTGAAAAACCGGACAGTGTGCGCCAGTCGGTTACACCCGGCCGTACGCGGCGTCGTTTAATCTCCTTGAAAAAAATGGTGTTTCCGGCGATATTGCTGGTGCTGATCCTTATTACCGCGACTTTTTTTAAACGCCCTTCCCCCACTCCTGTCCGCCATGTGCAGCCGATCGCAGTCGCCCCCCTGCAGAATGTCGCTGTCCAGATAGTGCAAAGTTCAGCACGAATCAGAAAGGCAGAACGTGTTAGCATACCCCGTAAGGAAGAACCGCGCCTGGTAGAACTTCTCGAATCGGAAAGGACGGCGCCGCCGGTGGTGCCAAAACGTCCGGCAGATGCGGCCAAGGGGTTTCTGCTGAAAATAAGGGTTACTCAGAACGGAACACTTACCGCGACTGTTGACGGGGCAGGGGCACAGCAGTATGAACTTACCATTGGAGATGTTATCGAGTGGAAGGCAGAAAAAAAGGTCGCACTGGAATTGAGTAATGCCGGTGGAGTCGACGTAGAATTGAATGGCAAACCTTACCAACCGCTCGGACCTCCCGGCAAACCGGCGTACGTTGAACTTGATGCTGATGGCGTCAAACAGTAATCCGTCGCAGTTTTCCCGATCCCTATTCCACTCCGGAAACAGAAAAAGAGTTCGGGCCCTTGACACCTGGCCGCTCCATGCTAAACTTCCAGTACTTATGAACTGTGCGGGAGAACCATCGTGGATCAGGGCTATAAAAGGATACTGGTTGTGGATGATGAGGAAAACGCCCGGGTGGCGCTATCCAAAATCCTTGCTCATGATGGCTATGACGTCTCGTCAGCCAGGAACGGGGTAGAGGCTCTCAATTATCTGCGCAGTAAAGATGTAGAGCTGATCATTACCGATCTGAACATGCCGGAGATGAACGGGTTGATGTTTTTGCGCGAGCTGAATCGCTCTCATCCCGCCAGCAATGTTATTATGATCACGGCGTACGGTGAAGTCGAGTCGTATCTCGAAGCCATGACGCTGGGGGTATTTGAGTATATTAACAAACCGGTCAAGTACGACGATCTGAAAAAAGTCATCAACAAAATTTTTAATATCGTCTGATAAATACATTCAGGAGGAGTTTTCATGAAACCGTTTACCAAAATTCTGGTCGCCATCGATTTTTCAGAAAATTCAGAATGTGCTTTTGACTACGCATTGACATTGGCCACCCAGTTCAATGCCGAACTCACGATTGTTCATGTCATCAACGAACCGGTTGATTTGCGCGGTTTCTACGTGCCGCATATCTCATTTGAGCAACTTGAGAAAGAGATTGAAGAAGGCGCCGCCAAGATGATGGAAACATTCTGCAGTTCAAAGCTGGGGACATTTTCAAATTATAAAACATCTATTGTGACCGGTATTCCCTATGATGAAATCACGGCGGCAGCCGGCAGAATCGATGCGTCTCTGATTGTGATCGGCACTCATGGCAGAACCGGCCTTGACCGCATCCTTTTCGGCAGCACGGCGGAACGGGTTGTTCGCGCTGCCGTTTGCCCTGTTCTGACGGTCAGACTCCCGGCCGTTTAACCCTGTATTCGGTACGTGACATGCAAAAGACCATTCTGCCATGCTGATGGAACCGGGATTGCGGAGAAATTCCGTCGTCATTATTGATGATGACCGGAACATCCTCGAACTGACCTCACAGATACTTTCACGGAATGGTTTTCAGACGTATGTTGCAGACCGTGCCGTAGAGGGGATTGAACTGATATCACGCCATGCTCCCGAATTGGTCCTGCTTGACTACATGATGCCGGAAATGGATGGACTATCTGCTCTGAAAAAGATCAAAACACGCTTTCCCGATTCGTATGTCGTGATGTTTACCGGCAGGGGAAGTGAGGAAATCGCTGTCGAATTGATGCAAAACGGTGCTTCGGAGTATATTCTCAAGCCGTTTAATACTCGTAATCTGGTTGAACGGCTGGAAAATGTGCTGCGAATCCGGGAAATAGAACTTCATAACCGGGAGTTGCAGAAACAGCAGGAACAGCTGCTTTCCGAAATTGAACTCTGGAATCTTGAGCTCCAGAAGCGGGTACGCGAAAAAACCGAGGCACTTCAAAATGCTCAAGACGAGATAGTCCAGTCTGAAAAACTGGCGGCGATGGGCTATCTTTCGGCTGGTGTGGCCCACGAAATCCGCAATCCGCTCAACTCCATATCCCTGTATGTTCAACTCATGCGTCAGACAACAACCGACCCTGAGCATCTTGAGTGCCACGCGAAAATCATGAAAGAAGTTGACCGGATAGATACCATTATCCGTAAGTTGCTGGACGCCTCCCGGCGTACCCGGGTCATTTCGGCCAACGTGCAGATCAATCAGGTTATAGATACGGTCATAGAAGCTTTTTCTCCCCAGATTGAGACCAGGAAAATCGGAGTTGAACGGCAGTATCAGGTTATCTCCCCCATAACTGCCGATTCAACCGAGCTGGAGCAGATATTTACCAACCTTTTTCTGAATGCCATTGATGCCATGAACCGGGGCGGTATCCTTACTATCGAGACATATGAAAAGGATGGCAAGGTAATCGTCAGGGTTGGCGATAGTGGTAACGGTATTGCGAAGGATATTCTTCCAAGCATTTTCGAGCCTTTTTTCAGTACAAAAAGCCGAGGCACCGGAATGGGACTTCCGGTCGCGCAACGTATTGCCCGGATGTACGAAGGAAACATGGAGGTCGAATTATCGTCATCGGAAGGAACCACGTTCCGCCTGGAGTTTCCGGTCGGTCGCTGACATTTCCTTTCATTTTCCGGCTGAGGTGGTGTAGAATGCCTCAGCTTGCCAAACTATCTCCGGTGTGTACCTTCATGACTGAATCGCCCAGAAAAGTTCTTATTATCGATGATGATCCCTTTTTCCGGAAAGTGCTGACCGATAATTTCAGGGAAAACGGTTTTTCCGTTTTCAGTGCCGATGACGGCATTGAGGGAGTGCGGGCGTATCTTGAAATATCACCGGATGTCGTTATCTCTGATCTCGTCATGCCGCGCATGGGGGGAGTGAGCACCTGTATGGAGATCGGTCGGTTGGCCGGTGATGCGCCTCCTGTTATTGTTCTGCTGACATCCATGTTCCATGAAACGCCTCATGAACATGTTGATCCTGAAATGGGCGCCAGAATCCATATCCCCAAATCGACCAATCCGGTGGATATCGTCATTATCGTTGAACAGCTTCTGGAACGCGGAAAGTATCTCTAAAGCTGACGGTATGCCATTTATCTATCGTAATCTTTCTCTCACCCCTGATGATCATGAGGAAACGCTGCCTGCGGTGCTGGCGGCAAAACTTTCCATTCCGCTCTCATCCGTGCGCGATGTCCGTATTATCCGCAAAGGGATAGACGCCCGCAAAAAGCCACATATCAAACTGATCTATACGCTCTCGTTCTCTGTCGATACTGCGCTTAAAATAAGCCTGAAAGCTGACCCGGCGCTGGAATGGCAGGATGAAAAGGTGGTTTCTGCTCCGCACCGGATTCAATCGCGCCAGCGTATCGTTATTGTCGGCAGTGGTCCGGCCGGATTGTTTGCCGCGTTGCGTCTTGCTGAGTACGGATTGACGGCAACTGTCATCGAACGGGGAAAAAGTGTCGAACAACGCGCGTTATCGGTGCACCGCTTTTGGCAGGACGGTGTTCTTGATCCCGAGTCAAACGTTCAGTTTGGCGAGGGGGGAGCCGGGACGTTTTCGGATGGCAAGCTGACCTGTCGCTCGAAAGATCCGCTGGTGCCATGGGTACTGGATAAATTGGTACTATTTGGAGCCCAGCCAGAGGTTCGGCATCTTGCCAAGCCGCATATCGGTACGGATCGGTTGAGAGTGGTGATCAGCGCTATCCGGCGCCATCTTCTTGAGAAAGGCTTCACCATCCGTTTCGACTGCCGTATGACCGACCTGGGCATCAAGGATGGCCGTATAGCAACGGTGACGCTGAATGATGCGGAGGAGATCCGGTGCGACCACCTGATTCTGGCCGCCGGGCATAGCGCGCGCGACACATTTGAACTGCTGGAACGTTTGAACGTGCCGCTCCAGCGCAAGCCATTTGCCATGGGTCTCAGGGTCGAACATCCGCAACAGCTGATAAACCGGATCCAGTACGGTAATCAGAAACAGCCGAATCTACCGGTTGCGGACTATGCTGTCGCCTGGAACAACAGAATCACCGGGCGTAGCGCCTATTCATTCTGCATGTGTCCGGGGGGGGTGGTTGTTGGCGGCTCCTCCGAGGCAGGTGGCGTTGTTACCAATGGCATGAGCGGCCAGTTGCGCAATTCCCCGTATGCGAACAGTGCTCTGGTGGTTAATGTCCGGGAAGAAGATTTTATCGGGCCGGGACCGCTTGGAGGGGTCCGGCTGCAGCGCCGGTGGGAACAGCGGGCATTTGAATTGGGTGGCGGAGGATACCGGGCGCCTGCTCAGAGCCTGCTTGCTTTCTTGCGGCTTCCGGGAAAAGGGGTAGTCAGGACGAGTTATCGTCCCGGTATCTGCGAGACGGAGCTTGATTCAGTGCTGCCGCCATTCATCATCGATACGCTCCGCGAAGGGATCGCGGATTTCGGGCGTAGGCTGCGGGGGTTTATTACCGCCGAGGCAACCCTGATCGGTATCGAGTCACGCACATCATCGCCGGTGCGCATCCTGCGCGATGACGGTTTTGAGTCCGTTGGCGTAAAATGTTTGTATCCGGCCGGTGAAGGCGCCGGATATGCGGGCGGCATCATGAGCTCCGCAGTCGATGGCATCAGGATCGCGGATAGTATCGCGGGGCGACTGGCGCCATGATGCCGCCTGTCTCCTGTCAGAGGCTGAGGGCTCAGCTTTTCTGCTGGTGACGGATAAACTGGTTGTACCCCTGGTCAGTCCCCTTTATGTGACGGACCAGCCAGTCAACCAAAAACTCCAGCATGTTATTGCCAAGTTCATGTCCGTCGATAAAGTCAACCTGAATTTCCTGCAGACGTGAAACGAATTTGTCATGCTCGTTACGATGAGCCGGCAGGCCGGGATAGCTACAGGAGAGCATCATTCGTTCTTCTTCGTTGAAATGTTCCGTCACATAGGTAATCAGATTCGAGATTACGTTGCCGACCGCTTCAGATCCCTCTCCATTCCGTATTGCATCGTTAAGTGAGTTGATCCAGCCAAAAAGCGCCTTGTGCTGCTCATCGATGCTAGCAATGCCGAGCGCAATGCTGCCATCCCATTCAAAAGTCTCCATGCGTGTACCTCATTGGGAATTGTTATTCCAAGCGGAATTATTACTAATCAGGGCTTGGGGGGATTCAGCTTCAGATCAAGTTCCCGTACCTGTCCCAGCGTTGTGAGCGGCTGGTCAAACTTCGTCGCATCACCGACAACAACGAGTTTGAATGCGTCCGGGTGCAGATATTTTCGAGCGGCACTCAGGATATCCACTTTTGTTACTTTGGCAAGATTGTCGCGGTACTGTTCCAGATAGCCGTCGGGATACCCGTAATATTCGAGCCGGGCGCGCTGGGTTACAATCGAAGCCGGACTGGTGAAGCCAAACATGAATGAGTTGATCAGGTATTCCCGTGCGGCATTCAGTTCTGCGTCGCTGACCGGCTCCTTTGTCATGCCGGAGATGATTTGCTTCATCAGGTTAATTGCTTTGGCGGTTGATTCGGCCTTGGTCTCCGTTTCGGCAATAAAGGTGCCGGTAAAGCGGCGTCCAATATCGAAGTGGCTGCCGACGCTGTAGGCCAGCCCCTGGTTGGTACGAATCTCCATCATAAGCCGTGACGTAAAACTTCCTCCCAGGATGTAGTCAAGAAGGCGTATGGCGTAGATATCGGGAGAATCCTTGGTCAGTCCCAGGTGTCCCATGCGGATGACCGTCTGATTGACATCTTTTTTGCCGTAGATCACTTCACCCTGAAGGGGTTGATCCGGTTGCGGTACCTTCGGTAGAATCAGGGAGGTACGGTTTTTACCCGATTTAAATGTTGTATTCAATGCGTTAAGCAGAGAGGTCCGGTCAAAATCGCCCGAGACGGCAAGAATCATGTTGTCAAGCCGGAAAAATCGCTGGTGAAAATCAACCAGATCCTGGCGGGTGAGGGAATTGATCGATTCGAAGGTCGCGATCTCACCCAAAGAATGACCGGCATAAATTGCCCGGTTGATCTCCCGGCCGGCAATATCCTTGGGATCGTCATTCTGACGTCGCAGAGCTTCAACGATATGTCTGCGGGCAATTTCAACCCGGTTCGCGCTGAAGTCCGGGAGGAGCAGAACATTTCTGAATATGTCCAGTGTCCGGCTGAAATTCTTGCCGAGCGTTGTCATCGAAACCATTCCCATGTCGCTTCCGATGCTACTCTCGACGGATGAAGCCATAAATTCAAGCTCGTCATCCATCTGCTCCGGCGGTACTCCTCCGGCGCCACCGCTCCGCATGACACGACCGACCATGTCGGAAAGCCCCGTTTTTGCAGCCGGCTCATAGACCGATCCAACTCGCACCATGGCGGTCATATTGATGATCGGCAGTTCGGTGTCACGCAGCAGATATACCGGCATGCCGCATTCCAGCACAACCCGTTCGGCCTTGGGAATCTGAAAATTCAATGCGGCAAAGGTCATGGTTCGGGGATTTGCCTGATGCTGATCTCCGGCATAAACGGGCGTGGCCGAGATGACCAGATAACAGATAAAAACAAGGAACGGTCTCATTTGTCACCCCCTTTTTTAGTGATGAGTCCAACGGTGCGGTTCAGGGGGGTGAAGTAGGTAGTGGCGACGCGCATAATATCGGCCGGAGTTACCTTGGCAATCTTGCCGCGATGTTCGGTCATATAGCGCCAGCTGCCGGCTGTCGCCTCGTATTCGGTAAGGTTGCGGGCCAATCCGCCATTAGTCCCCATGCGGCGTGCTTCCTCATATTCGATCTTATTGAGGATCCTCAGGAGATCGCGCTCGGCAACAGGTGTCGTTTTCAGAGTATCCAATTCTGCCAGAATGGCTTCCTCAACCTCTTTGATCGTATGTGGCGCACGCGGATTGGCACTGACGATGAACAGGTTCGGATAGCGGGTACCCGGCGCATCGAATACGCCGATATCGGAGGTGATCTGTTTTTCGATTACCAGATCCTTATAAAAACGGGAAGTACGGCCCGTTCCCAGAATCATGGTGATCACGTCAAAAACATAGTCATCCGGGGTTCCTATGGCCGGTTTATGGAATCCCATTATCAGAGCCGGCTCCGCCTCGGCAATTAACTCGATGCGCCGCTCGCCTGACTGCGCCGGTTCTATGGTCGTGACCGGAGGGATCTCCTTGCCCGGTTTGATTGCGCCGAAATAGCGCTCGACCATGGCAATGGTCTTCCTGGTGTCAATATCACCCACTATAGCGACAATAGCATTATTAGGCGCATAGTAATCACGAAAGAACCGTTCGGCTTTGCTGCGGGTCAGATATTCGATATCGGACATCCAGCCGATAGTTGGCTGACCATAGGGATGAGCCAGAAAACTTGACGCCACGAATGTTTCCCATAATTTGTTCTCCGGGTCTGCATCATACGATCTGCGCCGCTCCTCCATTACGACCGAGCGTTCGGTGTAAAACTCGCGGAGAACCGCGTTCTGCAGTCTGTCGGATTCTATGGCGGCCCAGAGTTCCAGTTTGTTGGCCGGAAGGTTGATCAGATAGGTGGTGCCATCCCGGCTGGTAAACGCGTTGTATCCGGTGCCGCCGTGTTTCGAATACAGCTCGAAAAATTCATCCTTGACGACATATTTTGACGCATCGCTTTCCAAAACGGCCAACTGCTTCTCCAGTTCGGCGATCTTTGCCGGATCTGCTTTTTCACGTCGTGCTTTCTCATTCATCAATTTCTGGGCAACCGCCTCGATCTTGTCAAGGATCGGCTTTTCCGCGGCGTAATCTGTTGTCCCGAGTGTGGTTGTTCCTTTGAAGAGCATATGCTCAAGCATGTGAGCAATCCCGCGTTCATCGCTTCGTTCATCGACGCTGCCGACTTTGAACCGGATCCAGGCAGCAACCGTCGGCGAAGTGTGTCGCTCGACCAGCAGCAGTTTCATGCCGTTTTTCATGGAGTGTTCGACGACTTTTTCTTCCAGTGTCGCTGCGTGTATGGTGGTGGCAAAGGCGGCCAGCAGCGTAACTGCGGCCAGGATTGTCTTCATATTCTGTATCTCCTTAAAACACCGAAAACTTGATATATTTCTGCGGATGTTCCTTGAAATCTTTTACCAGCGCATTCAGATCGTCAACCATCCGGTTCATTTTGTCATAAAGTGCTTTGTCGTTCACCAGCTTGCCGGCAGTTCCGTCACCTTCCCTGACTTTCGCGGTTATCTCTTCAATGGCCTTGACCGACAATTCGGCGCTGGAAAGAAGCGAAATCCCCCTGTCATAAAACTCCCGGTCATTCAGCAACAGGCCGATGGTGCCATTTTTCGACAGAACACGTTTATTCAGATCGCGGACATCGTCGGCCGCCTGGATACTCTTGTCGGCAAGAGAGGTCAGCTTGGTATAGAGCGTCTTGTCATAGATCAATTTGTTAAGGGTTCCCTCGGATGTCTGAATATCCTGCAGGGTACGGTCGGCGCGGGTAAGAATGCTGATCAGCTTGTTGTATGGTTCCGGGTCGCGGTTGAGCCTGCCAAGAGTCCCTTCGCCGCGGTTGATGGTGACAACCAGCTCTTTCATCTCAACCGTCAGGCGTGAAATATTGTGGTAGAGGGTCTCGTCTTTACTGAGCTTCCCCAGAGTCCCCTTCCCCTGCTTAATGTTCTCTATGATGCTGTTAACCTTGTCAAAGGTGTCGCCGGCTTTTTGGATGACATCATCCAGTTTGGCCGCCGATGTTCCTTGCAACCGGGCGGGAGGCTTGTCGAAGTAATGCTTGGAGGGGAGTATGTCGACATATTTTTCACCCATCAATCCGCGAGTTTTGATCGTTATCTTCGAGTCGGGACCGATCTTTTTCAGGGCGTTACTGTCGACTTCGATATCGATGCTGACTTCGTTACTGTTCTTCGGATCTGCGAACAGGATATCGGTGACAAGGCCGACATCCACTCCCGCCAGCCAGACCGGGGCGCCGGTTTTCAAGCCGACAACATCATTCATAGCGATCCGCACGGCTCCTTTATTGACAAACATCTTGGTCTTTTGTCCCATCAGCAGGACTCCGCCGGCAAAAAAGAGCAGTGCCAGAAAGATGAAGACCCCTCCCCGTACCTGAGCCCAACCGATCTGATTACTTCGTTTCATATAATTCCGCCTGTTCCGCTTGTTTTTCCATGGATATTTTCACGTTCATATAAACAGCGACCTGTCGGTAGGTTTCAGGAATTCCAGTACCTCCGGGATGCGGCTGGAATTCATCTCCCGTTCACTCCCCTCAAACAGCATGCGTGCCTTATGCAGAAAGGTAAAACGTTGCGAGGTTGCAAAGGCGGTTGCCAGGTCGTGCGTGACCATCAGGGTCGTCTTTCCTTCAGCCTGTAGTCGCTGCATCAAATTGCAGATATTGTAAACCCCGATCGGATCGAGCCCGGTGGTCGGTTCATCAAAGAATATGTAATCCGGATCGGCTGCCAGGGCACGAGCTATAGCCACCCGCTTTTTCATACCGCCGGACAATTCGGCCGGATACAGGTTAAGGGCCGCTTCGACCCCGACAAAGCGGAGCTTTTCCAACACGGTTTTTTCTATGTCGTCCTGGGAAAGACGCCCCTCTTCGAAGAGGCGATATCCGACATTCTCTCCGACCGTCATCGAATCGAACAGAGCACCCCCCTGAAAAACAATCGCAATCCGTTTTCGTTGCTGCATGAAGTTCGCTTCCGGCAACCCGGTGATACAGAGATTACCGATAAAAACCTTGCCGGAATCCGGCTCAAGAAGGCCGAGGAGCAGTTTGAGAATGGTGGTCTTACCGGCGCCGCTTACACCGAGAATGGTGCGGTTTACGCCCCGTTCCAGATGAAAATCGAAATCTTTCAGGATCTGACGGCCACCAATGGAGTAGCATAATTTTTCCATGCGGATTGAATCGCTGGAGCTCATTGGCCGTCGCCCCCACCCATGGTCAGAATAATCCGCCACTCAACGTCCGTTACCGGCTGGATGGAGAGGCGGCTTCGTTTGACCAGCGGCATGTCGGTCAAAAGCGGGTTCTGCTTGATGCGTTCCAAAGTCACCATGGTACGCAATGGTCTGACATGGCGCAGATCGACCATGTACCAGATCGGTTTGTCAACGGATGCTTTCGGGTCGAAGTGTTCGGCATTCGGATTCAGTGCGGTTGTATCGGGATAACCGGCCCGTACGACTTCGGCGAGACCGACTACGCCCGGTTCCGGTATGTTGCTGTGATAAAACAGTACCTGGTCGCCGATCTGTACCTGATCCCGCAGGAAGTTGCGCGCCTGGAAGTTGCGTACGCCATCCCACGGTTCGGTCATGTCCGGCCGGTTTTTCAGATCGTCAAAAGAAAAACAGCCCGGTTCGGTTTTAAACAGCCAGTACGCCATATTAGCCTCTGAAAACGACAAAAATCTTTGCCAGGAAGAAATCGCTGACCAGGATCAGCACCGAAGAGAGTACGACGGCCTGTTTGGCAGCTGTGCCGACCCCCTCGGCGCCCCCCCTGGTGTTAAGCCCCACATAACAGCCGGTTATGGCGATAATGGCGCCGAATACCGCCGGCTTGACGATTCCCTCGACCAGATCCTGAAACACCATGAATTGGGGAAGTCCGCTGATATACATGATCGGGTTGATACTGTAGCCGGCAGACATGATATAGCCGCCCAGAATGGAGACCATATCGGTTACCACGGTCAGAAGCGGCAGAGCCAGAATCATGGCTTTAAGGCGGGGCGTTGCCAGACGCTTGATGATGTCGGTGCCCTCGACCCGCATGGCATCTACCTGCTCCGTTACCACCATCGTTCCCAGTTCGGCGGTGATGGCTGATCCCACCCGGCCCGCGACCATCAGTGAAGCCAGTACCGGACCAAGCTCCTTGATCATTGTTACCGCTACCATGCCGCCGACATAGCTGGTTGCAGCAAACGGCTTCAGCTGGATCAACGATTGTAACGCCATAACCATTCCGGAGAAAAGACCGGTCAGGATGCAGATGAACAGCGATGAAAACCCCAGTTTATCGAATTGGATGGTAAATTCGCGATAATAGAAAGGGGAACGAAATATCCGTGCAAAGGTGCGCCCCGCCAGAAGGAAATAACTCTGCAGCTCATGAAAAAAAATCAGCAGAATTTTGTCGATGACGGCAAATTTCATCGTTGTCTAAAGCGCCGCAGCCAATGCTTCTGCTGCTTCACTGACAAAGATGAACTGCAGGTCATTCCTGACGTTATCCGGGATGTCTTCCAGGTCATCACGGTTGCGTTCCGGCGCTATTATTGTGCAGACACCGGCCCGGTGAGCCGCCAGTACTTTCTCTTTCAGGCCGCCGATCGCCAGTACCCGGCCGGTCAGCGTGATTTCCCCGGTCATGGCGACATTGCGGCGAGCCGGCTTTCCGGTAAGAAGCGAGACCAGTGCCGTGACCATGGTGACCCCGGCGGAAGGGCCGTCTTTGGGAATGGCGCCGGAAGGGACGTGAATATGAATAACACGATTTTCAAATGCTTCCGGCTTGATGTCGAATTCGTCGGCGTGCGCCTGGATGTAGGAAAGAGCCGCCCGTGCCGATTCTTTCATGACATCTCCAAGTGAACCGGTAAGAATCAGCTCCGCTTTACCCGGCATGGAGGTAACCTCAATGAAGAGAATGTCTCCTCCCGTCTCTGTCCAGGCCAGTCCGGTTGCAACACCGATGCGGTCATTTTCGGCCGCTACTTCGTTGTGAAATTTTTTCGGCCCAAGCAATTCCGTTACGATTTCGGGGGTAATGCAGCTTCGCATGGCCTTGTTCTGGGTGACCTCTTTGGCCACCTTGCGGAAGATTGAGGCGATTGTGCGCTGCAGGCCGCGTACGCCCGCTTCCCGGGTGTAGTCACTGATGACCTTCTCCAGAGCGTCGTCAGCGAACGTAAGCCCCCGGTCGCTCAGGCCGTTTTCTTCGAGTTCGCGGCGGATAAGAAAGTTTTTTGCGATCTGCAGTTTTTCCTGACTGCTGTATCCTGCCAGCCGGATGACCTCCATGCGGTCCTTGAGCGGACCCGGTATCGGGTCGAGCTGGTTGGCGGTGGTGATGAACATCACTTTCGAGAGGTCAAACGGAACGTCGAGGTAATGGTCATTAAAACTGAAATTCTGCTCCGGATCAAGTACCTCCAGGAGCGCGCTGGCCGGGTCGCCACGGAAGTCATTGCCCAGCTTGTCGATTTCATCCAGCATAAATATGGGGTTATTGACCCCGCAACGGTAGAGTTCCTTGATAATGCGCCCCGGCAGTGCCCCGATGTAGGTGCGGCGGTGGCCGCGGATTTCGGCTTCATCCCTCACCCCTCCAAGCGAAATACGCACAAATTTACGCCCCATCGAGCGGGCGATCGATTTGCCCAGCGAGGTCTTTCCCACGCCTGGCGGGCCGACAAAGCAGAGTACCGGCCCCTTCATGTTTTCTTTCAGTGAGCGCACCGCCAAAAATTCCAGGATGCGTTCTTTGACTTTTTTCAGGTTGTAATGATCCTCGTTGAGAATATCCTCGGCCTTTACCATGTCGAGACTGTCGGTCGAGCTGATGTTCCACGGCATACCGGCCAGATAATCGAGGTATGTTCGCGAAACGTTGTATTCCGGCGATGCCTGATTAATTCGCTCCAGACGTTTCAGCTCTTTATCGGCAATTTTTTTGATATCTTCGGGAAGCTCCGCCTCTTCAATTTTACGGCGCAACTCGTTCATGTCGGACGAACGGGGATCTTCATCACCCAACTCTTCCTGGATATGCTTCATCTGCTCGCGCAGGATATATTCCTTCTGGTTTTTGCCGACCCGTTTGGTGACTTCACCGGCAACCTCGTTTTTGATCTGCATCCGCTGCACTTCGTTGGTTAGATGCACGTAAACCTTTTTCAGGCGCTCCAGCGGATCAACCGTTTCCAGAAGTTCCTGCAGGTCGGTGATCGGCAGATTGACGTACAGTGCTACCAGATCCGACAGACGAGCCGGGTTATCGATATAATCAATCATTTTCATGACATCGTCGGGGAGCGGCTTGCCGTGTGAAAGCGCAATTTTCAGCAAGGCATTCAGGCTCTGCACGAGGGCGTCGGATACGAGGTTCTTTTCAGTAAACTCACGAACAATTTCGCAATGGGCCATGGTTACCGCCCCGTCCGGTTCGGTATCCAGAATTCTCAGGCGGGTTATTCCTTCCAGTGAAACCTTGAAGCGCCCGTCTTCCAGCCTTTTCATCTGGGTGACCTTGCAGAGTGTTCCGATTTCGCACCTGCCGCCCGGAAGTTTACTCAGCGGGTCGTCAGGACGTTCAAAAACAAAAGCGACATATTTCTCGTACTTTTCCGCTTCGCGAAAAACAGTCGAATTCTTTTCATTGACATATACCGGAAAGAGCATGTACGGGAAAACTACGGCATCTTTCTGGGTATAAAGCGGCAATTTTGCAGGTATTTCTATGGGAGTATGTGGCATATTCCGGTATTCCTTTATGATTGATATGCCCTTTCTATACGGCACTACGAGCCGCAATTACGGGTTATACATAATAGCACACTTCAGGCTACAAGCAAAGCCTCATGGGAATATTTTGCCAATATTGTAATCTAAATTCTTTGCTGCTCATGCAAATCATATGGATTCATTTTGCGGCATTCATTTTTACGCTTGACAAGTTTTGAAATAGTATTAAGATAAAAAACATCCTGTTAGGAATTAAATAATACGTCGAAAGGAGACCCTGCCAATGTGGACTGCAAGATTTAGAATTCGTCCGGTTTCCCACTGCAAAGAGGGTTGCCCTAGTTAGCCCGCCGCCGGTTGGCCGCGGGCGTCTAAAAAAAAGCCTCTCTGTCGTCTGACAGAGGGGCTTTTTTTTGTCGCCCGCGCAGTTATTCTGTTATGATGACCCGTGTACGTGTTTGGCTACTATCCGTTAATCGAGAAATTTACATGAAAAAAACCTGTATCGTTTTGACCGTTATCATTCTTATCGGTGGCATTTCCGGCTATTTCTTTTTAAAACGGACCCCAGAGGTTAGCTACAAGACGGTTAAGGTTGAGCGTGGCACGATTGTTTCGACGGTCGCTGCTACCGGCAATCTTTCGGCCGTAACTACGGTTCAGGTCGGCACCCAGGTGTCAGGCACGATTCAGAAGCTCTTTGTCGATTACAACTCGCGGGTCAAAAAAGGACAGGCTATTGCCGAAATCGATCCCGCGCTTTTTAACGCCTCGGTGGAGCAGTCCCAGGGCAACTTCCTGAATGCGGAGGCCAACCTGCAAAAGGCCAGGATTACTCTGGCTGATGCCGAGAGAACATTTAACCGTAACAAAAAACTTCTGAGCGACGGCATCGTTTCACAAGGTGACTTTGATGCTGCCGAAACCGCTCTCCAGGCGGCTAAAGCCGGGGTGACTGGTGCGGAAGGGAGTGTCGCCCAGACACGGGGCTCACTGATGCAGGCCAAAACCAACCTGCGCTACTCCATTATCCGTTCACCGGTCGACGGCGTGATCATATCCCGCGCGATCGACGTCGGGCAGACCGTAGCGGCGTCATTCCAGACCCCGACCCTTTTTACCATTGCTCAGGATCTGACTAAAATGCAGATCGAAGTCAGCGTAGACGAAGCAGATATCAGCCGTATCCGGCTTCATCAAAAAGCAGGCTTTACCGTTGACTCCTATCCGGAGTTGACTTTCCGCGGCACGGTTGTTCAGATTCGCACTGCTCCGGTGATCACCCAGAATGTTGTTACCTATGTCGTGGTTGTTACGGTTGATAACAGCGATATGAAACTGATGCCGGGAATGACGGCCAATGTGTCGATTGAAGTGGCGAAGAAGGACGGCGTACTCAAACTGTCTCCGGCCGCTTTGCGCTTCAAACCGAAGGCAAAAGGGGATGATTTGAAAGGTAAGGGTACGGATTCGTCCGCCCAGCGTCCGACGGGTGGGAACAGAGCACCTGGTGGCAAAGGCGCTCCTGCTCCAGGCAGGGAGAGGAACTCACATCTGTACCTGCTCAGAGAGGGAAAACCGGTCGCAGTCGCGGTAAAAACCGGAATTGCCAACAACAGCAGCATTGAACTGATTGAGAGCGACCTCAAGGAAGGGGATGAGGTCATTATCGAGCAGACCGGCGGCGATATGAAGAAAAAGACGGGAGCAGGCGGCTCTCCGATGGGACCACGTTTTTAGATGAACAGTGTCATCTCGTTAACCGATATTCGCCGGGTCTTCAGCATGGGGGACCAGCAGTTCGAAGCGCTCAAGGGGATCTCTTTCGACGTTGCCGCAGGAGAATTTGTCGCCATTATGGGAGCATCCGGCAGTGGAAAATCAACCTGCATGAATATTCTGGGCTGTCTTGACCTCCCCACCTCCGGCTGCTATCTCCTGGATGGTCTGGATGCGGGAGGCATGACCGCCAACCAGCTGGCAGATATCAGAAACAAAAAACTTGGTTTCGTTTTTCAGGGGTTTAACCTGCTGGCGCGCACTCCGGCGATTGAAAATGTTGAGCTGCCACTGGTATATGCCGGTTTCCATGCCAAGGAGCGACGCGTGAAAGCCCTGAGCGCGATGGAACAGGTCGGCCTCTCAGGCAAAGAGAACAACCACCCCAGCCAACTCTCGGGAGGGCAGCAGCAGCGAGTCGCCATTGCCCGTGCCCTGGTCAACAATCCTGCGGTAATTCTGGCGGATGAGCCGACCGGCAATCTGGACAGCAGCACCAGCGAAGAAATCATGGGGCTGTTCACCGCCCTCAACCGGCAGGGAATCACTATCATTATGGTTACTCACGAACATGATGTGGCAGCGTATGCGGGGCGGCAGATAACGTTTAAGGATGGGAAAATTATTAGTGATACGAAGTTGGCGCAAAGTGTTGATGGTGGAGAGCCCATGTCATGATCGAAATCACCTCCTTGGAAGATCTTCCCCTCCTGGCAGAGTCCGTTGAAGTCGAATGTAAGCTGGCGGCGGGACAGGATGGGCGAGGTAAATTACCCGACGATTTTTGGCCCACATACAGTGCTTTTGCAAATACCCATGGCGGACTTGTTGTGCTTGGAGTAAAAGAAAAGCAGGGCAGCTATGAGCTGCGAGGAGTGCCGGATGCGGACCGGGTGATTACCGACTTGTTTAATACGCTTAATAATCAGCAAAAGGTCAACGTCAATCTGCTTCGTGATACTGATGTACGCAAGCTGGCACTCCACGGTGGGGACATAATACTGCTGGAAATACCTACAGCTGGACGTAAACAGAAACCGGTGTTTCTGAACGGTAATCCCTTTAACGGCAACACGTATCGCCGTTTGCATGAGGGTGATCGCCACTGCAATGACGAAACCGTCAAGCGCATGCTGGCTGAGCAGGTGGAGGATGTTCTGGATCAACGGATCTGCGTTGGTTTCTCGCTGACGGATTTGGACATGGATAGCCTGAACGCATATCGCAACATGCTCCGTGCCGAAAAACCGGGGCATCCCTGGCTGGCACTGAATGATATGGAATTTTTGCGGATGCTTGGCGGTTGGCGTGAGGATCGCGTGACCGGTGAAAGTGGTATGACTCTGGCTGGGTTACTGATGTTCGGGCAGTGGGCGTCGATTACCGAGGCGTCGCCGCTCTATTTTGTTGATTATCAGGAACGTCCGGCAGATAGACAATCCGAGACGCGTTGGTTGGATCGTATCGTGCCTGATGGAACATGGTCTGGTAATCTGTTTGATTTTTATCGTCGTGTGTCAAAAAAACTGATAGCAGACCTGAAAGTCCCGTTTGTGCTGAAGGGAGATGTGAGACAAGACGACACGCCTGTGCATCAAGCCTTGCGCGAGGCACTCGTAAATGCGCTGGTGCATGCGAATTACAGTGATCGTGCTTCAACATTGGTAGTGAAAGAACCTTCCGGTTTTCTGTTCCGAAATCCCGGGTTATTGCGTGTGCCTGCCGAACAAGCCATGCAGGGAGGAGCGAGCGATTGTCGCAACCGGACAATGCAACAGATGTTTTTGATGATTGGTCTTGGCGAGAGGGCAGGTTCAGGTTTACCCAAGATTATCCATGGTTGGCAGAAGAACGGCCACTTCCTGCAACTTCGGGATTCTTTTGAGCCTTACGATCATTCCGTTCTTGAGATGCGTTGGGGTACGAACCAAACCCGCCGAAACGGTGTAAATGACGGTGTAAATGACGGTGTAAATGACGGTGTAAATGAAGACGGGCTTGCTGAATACGAGCGCAACCTGCTGGAGCAGATACGACACAACAAGAGTATTACGGCTCGGGAGCTTGCAGCTGAAACGGGCAAATCTCTCAGCTCAATTGAACGAACAATTCGTAAACTGAAGCTCAAGCACCTGCGGCGGGTCGGTTCAGACAAAACGGGCTATTGGGAGGTGCTGTAATGCTGACGGAAGGCCTGCTCGAAAATATCTGTAAGTACTTGTAAAATGGACTTTATCCAGACGCTCAAAATAGCTCTCCGGGCACTGCGTACCAACAAGATGCGCTCTTTTTTGACCATGCTCGGGATTATTATCGGTATTGCAGCCGTTATTGCGATGATGGCGGTCGGCTCCGGCGCCAGTTATGTCATCTCCCAGCAGATCGCCAGTATCGGCAGCAACATTATCCTGGTTATCCCCGGCTCCACAACCAGTGGCGGTTTGCGTACCGGCAGCGGCGGCGCGCAAACTCTGACCAGCGACGATGTCAAGGCGATTATGAACGAGTGCCCGTCGGTGAGCCTGGCGGCCGGGACGGTCCGCTCCTCCTCTCAAGTCGTTTACGGCAATCTGAACTGGTCAACCCTTATCATGGGGGGCACTCCGGAAATGTTCGAGATTCGCGAATGGCCGGTATCTGCCGGGCGCAGCATAACGCAACAGGATGACGATTCAGCCGGCAAGGTCTGTCTGCTGGGGCAAACCGTGGCTGATAACCTCTTCGGCTCTTCTGACCCGATCGGTACTATTGTGCGCATCAAAAAGATACCGTTTACCGTCATCGGTGTTCTGGAGCGGAAGGGGCAATCTCCCCAGGGAACGGATCAGGACGATACGGTTTTTGTGCCGTTGCGTACCGCCCAGCGCAATCTGGTGCGTGCCCAGCATACCAATAATGTTGGAGCACTGATGGTGAAAGCCAAAAGTGAAGAACTGCTGGGTAAAGCGGAAGAAGAGATTAACAGCCTGCTTAATCAGCGGCATCGCGTCACCGGCAATAAGGAACCTGATTTTACGACACGTAATCTGTCGGAAATTCTGGCGGTCGCCGAACAGTCAGCCAAAGCCATGTCGCTGCTTCTTGGGGCAGTGGCCTCTATATCGTTAATTGTGGGGGGTATCGGTATTATGAATATCATGCTGGTCTCGGTGACCGAGCGTACCCGCGAGATCGGCATCAGAATGGCGATCGGTGCGAAAAAAAACGATATTCTCTTGCAATTTATGACCGAAGCGGTGCTGCTGACCATGTTGGGTGGGATCATCGGTATCGCTCTGGGAGCCGGTGGCGCGACCATAGTCTCTCATCTGCTCGACTGGCCCACCCTGATTTCGCTTGAATCCATCGTAATTGCGTTTGTTTTTGCTGCTGTCGTCGGCATCTTTTTTGGCTTTTATCCTGCAAGAAAAGCTGCCGGCCTTAACCCGATTGACGCTTTGAGGTATGAATAAATACTATGAATGACTGCCAGATGTGCCACCGCTGGAATACGGATCCGGATCTGCGGATCATGGAACTACCGCATTCCTATGTGATTCTCAACCGGGACCAGTTTTTCCCCGGTTATACCCTGTTGTTTACCAAGGATCATTACACTGAGCTGTTTCATCTTGACCGGAATGTGCGCTCGGCCCTGATGGAGGAGGTCTCTTCCGTGGCGCAGGCGCTTTACACCGTATATGCGCCTGCCAAGATCAATTACGAACTGCTGGGGAACATGGTGCCGCATATTCACTGGCACATTGTGCCGCGCTTCATGTCGGAACCGCTCTGGCCGCGTCCGATCTGGGCCGAGCAGCATGACGAGCGGCTGCTTGCGCCGGATGAATACCGGCAAGAGATAGAAACAATCCGGAGTGTCCTGTCATGATCCGTCCATATTTTCATACGCTTAATAATGGTTTGCGGGTAGTCTGTGTTGAAATGCCCCATTTGCACTCCGCCGAGCTGGCGATCTACCTTAAGGTTGGCGGCCGCAATGATCCGCCCGGACGGGAAGGGTTGTCTCATTTTCTGGAACATATCCTGTTTCGGGGCACGGCGGATTTTCCCTCGTCGCTGGCAATCGAGTCGGCCTTCGAGATTATCGGCGGTGCCCCGAACGCTGCTACCGATGCCGAATCGACCTACTACTATTCGCGGGTACACCCGGACAGCATCAGGCGCGGTATGGAGATTCTTGCGTCAATGCTGATGAAACCGCTTCTGAACGGAATCGATATCGAAAAACGGATCATTGTCGAGGAAGCCCGGGAGGATCTGAACGAGCAGGGAGACGAGGTCAATCCGGATACCATCGTCAGTCGGCTGCTCTGGCCTCGTCACCCGCTGGGGATGCCCACTATCGGAACCTTGAGCAGTATTGCGGCAATCGAAAAATACGACCTCAAAGAGCACCTTGAAAAATATTATGTTCCGGCTAACGCCGTACTGGTTGTGTCCGGCCCGGTGCTCAGCGGTACCGTTTTTGAGGCTGCCGGGGATTGCTTTGGTACGTGGTCGGAGAGCAGCGTGCCGGTAACCTCCCTCGTGACGCAGCGCCATAACTCTCCGCAGGTTGTATGTGTGCAGGATTCCGACAGTCAGATGAATCTCCAGGTGGCTTTTCTCGGTGTTCGGCGTGACGACCCCCGTTTTATGGCGGTTAGATTTCTCCGCCGTATTCTGGCCGGTGGGGGGAGTTCACGCCTCCATTTGCGGCTACGGGAAGAGCTGGGAATCATTTACTCCGTAGATGGTGCGATCGGTGCCTATGACGAGACCGGCTGCCTGGCTTTTGATCTGTCGACCGCTCCCGAAACGTTGATTCAGGCTGTTGAAACAACCCTCGAGGAACTGTTCCGTATGACCGGAACGCCGGTCCCCGGTGAGGAGTTGGAGCGGATTCGCAATTCTTACATTTATGACCTGGAATTCAGCCGCGATTCGGCCTATGAGATGGGAGGCAGGTACGGCTGGGGCGAGTTGATGGGGGTTGTACGAAGTATCGAAGAAGACCAGTCCGAAGCTCGCCGGATCAGTGCCGCCCAATTACAGGAAACTGCCCGGGAACTGTTTGCACCCGAAAATCTGCGCCTCGTTGTTGTGGGACCGTGGAAGCGCGGTATGAAAAAGAAACTGCGGGAAGTGGTCCGGAACTTTGAAAAACGGTTTGGCCAGTGACTTTCGCTCAGGTCGTCAGCCGATCTCGGTCAAACTCCCTGCTCGTTTTGAAAATACCTGAAAATACTGAAATAACCGACTCATTAAGTTCTTTAAAACGGACGCCGATCCCGGGAGGGAAACGATGTCCCCACGGTTTGATCCAGCAAATGGAAGCGTCAAGAGTGAATCCGCATTCCAGAAACGTAACCGAAACATCGGTAACGTCAGTAAATCTTTCGGAAAAGACATCAACGATAAAAGCTCCTCCCCAGGAAAGATCCATGGTAAATCCGCGGTACTCTTCGCCATTGCAGCGGACGAGTGTCGAGATGCAGACCTCATGCCGCCGGAAAACACGTAATGTTCGTGTTACGAATTCAGGGCAGGTCTTGGAGAGAAAGTCGCCCAGGTTTTTGTCCTGTCTTGCACTGCCCGGCATAGCCATAGGCACCAGCATGGAGCCCATCGCCCGTACCCGTAAGGTCGGGAAGAAATTGGCCAGGGTATAGGCCACAATTTTCTCCTCACCCTTTGACTTTATTATTGAGGGGAGGTCGACCAGCAGTCCGCTGTACAATCCTTCGAGAGCCAGATTCTCGGCTTCACAAAAAGTTGCGCAGGACGCGGCGAGTGCGCCGTAATTATGGAGGGTGTTGACCAGCGCTGCACGGGTTTCATCAACGTATGAGACAACCAGTATCGGATGTTGCGGTAATGGCATGTTATAATGTTCTCCGACCTGAAATGGGTATAGTTACAAATGTTCTTGGGCACGCACGACAGAAATGCCCTGAATCCGTTCGGGGTCAGGAGCCCTGCCTCGATTCCAGTACTTCTTCAAAAGGATTGTGCTCACCGCCGGGAGTATCCTGTAGCGAATTTTTAATAGCCACAAAACGATCCAGATTGTCCATAAAAAGGTCAAGCAAGGCCGGGTCAAAAAAAATGCCCCGATCCTTTCGCATCATGTCAATAGTCTGTTCAAGCGAAAATGCTTTTTTGTACGGCCGTTCGGATGCCAATGCGTCGAAAACGTCCACAACCATCACAATCCTGCCGTAAATATGTATATCCGTGCCTTTCAGCCTGTTGGGATACCCGTTGCCATCCCAGCGTTCATGGTGCTGCTCGGCAATAATCCGTCCTGCCTCGATAACCGGAAAGCGCTTGGCGTCGCTTAGAATTTTGCCGCCGATGGCGGCATGCATCCGCATGATTTCAAGCTCCTGATCAGTCAATTTGCCCGGTTTCAATAAAATACGATCCGGAATTCCGATCTTGCCGACATCATGCAGCGGTGAAGCGTAGCGCACTATTTCGCACTCTTCCTCTGACATACCGGCCAGTTCGGCCAGTTCGCGCGAGAAGTGACTTATTCTCACCGTGTGCATGCCGGTTTCCAGATCCCGGTACTCTGCCGCTTTACCAAGCCGCAGTGAAATCTCGTATTCCGCTTCTTGGGAAAGAGCCAATGCGCTCTGCAAGGCGGCGGTTTTTTTAACCACCTCGTGTTCAAGAGCATCGTTCATATCCAGCTTGATGTCGTTCATCTTTTTGATGCGGACGTGATTCATGACCCGAAGTTTGAGTTCCTGCGGATCATACGGCTTGGCGAGGAAGTCGTTGGCGCCCATCGTAAGGGTCTTGAGAACTTCGCTCCGATCCGCGGTAACGACAATGACCGGTATTTCGCGAAAACGCTCATGCCGCTTGAGAATCTTCAGAGTCTCAAACCCGTTGAGAACCGGCATCTCCAGATCGAGCAAAATGATGTCGATATTGTCTCTCTGCTCCAGAATATCCAATGCCTCGCGACCGTTCATGGCACGCAGCATGGTCAGGTCTTCCAGACCGGAAAGACCGGTCAGCATGACCTCAATCAAATCGAGATTAAACTCCACATCATCGACTGCAAGTACGCGAATATCGGTATCCATGGCAACTACCCTTCGTGAAGTTCAGACAGTGCAATTTTTTCCACAGAGGCGCCTCCGGTAACAACAAGCAGTGGGTGCGGGCTGATTTACTCTTCGATCGAGAGCGAAACCATGAACCATTCTTCGTCGGTGGCAAACTTGAGCGTAACATTTTCAAGATTCTGTCCGGTAGAGACAACATAGTCCGCGCCATTAACAATCGAAGGTGTTGAAAGCTGAATATCCGATCCACCCTTGGAGAGGTGTTGTTTGAAAGAACCTGCCACCATGTTGGCAATTTCTCCCATGGCGTCATTAACGTCGTCATCAATTTCAGTGACTTCCATGCCGAGCATCAAAGAGGTGAATGAGATGGCCAGTGCCCAGGGGATATGGACGCTTACGAGCCCGTTATAGGTCCCCGCCAGTCCGACCATGGCGGTCAGACAGTCTTTAAAATGTGTGGTGACATCAATCTGAATCGGCAGGTGCATCAAATCCTCAACTCCGACCATGTTAATGAAAACATCCTGGACATCTTTGATGAGGCTCTTGATCAGCTGGTCTTCGGTCAGGTGAATTGCATCGAGTGTTTCGGGCTTCATCGGCATACTGGTATCCCCCCTCTGGTGCTAAAATTAATTGGCAAAGCAGTCCTGCTCATCATCAGAAAATGCCCCGGTTGGCATGCTATCATGAAACTATGCCGACTTTACAGTACTTTTCCAAGTGGTCAAGGCATATATTCATGGATCTTCCTGAATTATACTCAGTACGATGTTGCCAGAACGGTCATCTTGATGCGACCGATAATGGCAATAATCGGCGCCATATCTTCCGGTAGATGCCCTTCAAGCAGCTTGAGGTGTGTAGGATCAGCCGGCAGCTGGTTGTAAATGGGGTCTACAGAAACCCAGTTGTCATTGATAAAACTCTCGGCCCAGCTATGATACAGAAAGCCCTTTCCCTCCAGGAGCACCAGACCGGACACAAAACGGGTCGGAATGCCTGACGCACGCGCCAGCGCGGTATAGAGGCGGGCGTGTGTCTGGCAGTTGCCTTTTTTTGATGCGAGGCTCGCTACCGCACTGCCGCCGTCATCAAGCGTGTCATGCAACCAGTCTGCAGTCCAGGCTGCCAGAACGCGTGCCAAATCTTCCTGGCTATTAACTCCCGCAGCCAGGGCTTTTGCTTGAGCCTTGATTTCGGGTGCGTCTGACTCAATCTTGTCAGCAGGTTTCAGGTGTGCATCCGTTGGTTTTTGCGGTTTTGCGCCTGGGGATGGCTGAACCAGCGTGCCGGTCCTGATAATGACCCGTCCGTTACCGTGCCGCTCCACCTGCTGCCCCCCCTCCTGTAACAGTGGCATGGCATCATTCCATTCACTGATTTCGACGGCCAGCCCGGTAAGCTTCGCCGGATTTTTTATTGGCGGCTGTACGCGCACCAGGCTGAAGTCGTAAATCAGATCTTTTTTGGCAAGTGCCCAGTCGCTGATAAAGGGTGCAATCGTATTGGGTTGTTCCGCCTTTGTTGTCACCAGACCTTCACGGACGGACTCCTGAAGCGTATTTCCCAGTTTGTCTATCCAGATGTCATTGTTTACAAAGGGATACAGATTGTTGCGGAGCTTGAGAGCGGGCAGGCCTTCGGGCGTTGGTTCTTCGCCCAGCACGGTTATCTGTACCTCCTTGATCTTGAGCTCTTCCGGATCGAACTCCTGAATTTTATATGACGATCCCGCTACGCCACCACCACGCATGAGTGGGTAAACATTAAGAGCGGGGCCAGGATACACGTCTCCTTTGAACCGGAGTATTTTGTCGGATGTTTTTCCGTTGGTTTCGCTTTTGATATAAAGAGCGCTGCCGCTGACCTTGCCGCTGACGTGCGATGGCGAACCATTTATCGTTTGATCCACATCAAATGACCGGAGTGTCAGGTTTTTCGACACCAGGTACGTTTCGCGCATTGACGCTTCTTTCGAAAAACTCATGACTTTCATCCTGACGCTTCCGTCTCCCTCCATGCGGTAGCCATCTTCGGACTTTTCAATGCGTTGTCGGTAGAATCCGACGCGATCACTGTTTACATAAATACCGAACCAGCGCTCCGAAAGGGGAGGCGTTTCAATCTTGCCGAAAGGAGCTGCCGGAGCGGCCTTGGCGTAGCAGAGCACGAACACGCTTGCAACAAAAAAAGAGACGTATTTTTTCATTATCAATCCTTTATACCGTGAATATGCAAGCGCCACCCGCCTTCAGACACGTGAAAACAGGCTGAAGGCAGGTGGCGCGTATGATGCGGGTGATAATGCCGCGTGTTACTCCTGCTCAGTCGCTTTTTTCTGGCTGGTTGCTACTGCAGGTGCGTTTTCCGGTTCGAGAAACTCAACCCGGTTTCGCCCGTTGGCTTTAGCCAGATACAGGGCATCGTCCGCCTGTTTGATAAATCTGTCGACGGTAGGTGAGCGTTCCGGGGAAAAACAGGCAACCCCCAGGCTTACAGTAAGGCTGAGTTTGCTCAGCGGCTCGCTGAATTTGGTGACCTGCACTGCCAGGCGGATGCGATCAGCAACAAAAACAGCCTCTTTCAGTGTTGAGTCCGGCAGGATCGCTACAAATTCTTCGCCGCCGTAACGAGCGGCGCAGTCATACCCGCGCAACTCGCTCTGCAGTTGCAACGCAACCTTCTGTAATACGGCATCCCCCTGCAGGTGGCCAAAATTATCATTAACCTGTTTGAAGTGGTCGATATCGAGCAAGATCAATGAGAGGTTGCCTCCCTTGCGAATGCTTCGTTGCACCTCTTTGTCGAGGGCTTCCATCATATAGCGGCGGTTGAAAAGTCCAGTCAGGTGATCGGTATTGGAAAGTTCCAGCAACAACTCATTGGAACGCTTCAGTTCATCCTGCAACTTTTTTATTTTGAGGTGGACCTTAACCCGGGCAACCAGTTCCTCATGGTCAAACGGCTTGGTGATGTAATCGCTGGCGCCCTGTTCAAGCCCCTTGATCTTGCGTTCCCGGTCATTCATGCCGGTCAGGATAATAACAGGGATGTCTTGAAGGTCCGGCCGTGCTTTCAGCATGCTCAGAAACTTGAAACCGTCGATACGCGGCATCTCCAAATCGCACAAGATGATGTCCACACTCGAAGAGAGCAGCTTCTTGAACCCTTCCAGGCCATCTTCAGCCTCGTAATAGCGAGTGAAGAGGCTGAACGACTCAAGAGTTCTGATTATCTGCTCCCTGACGGAGACGGAGTCATCTATAATAAGTACGCTGGAGGCCATGGCCTGAAAGTGTAGCCCAACTTATCTCAAAACTCAATTAATAAAACAGCTATCTCTGCGGGAATCCGAATAAATTCAGAGCAGTGGTTCGTGGGCAAGACGCTTCATTTCCAAAATAGTGGCCGCATAATCAGGCGCTCCGAACACGGCGCTGCCAGCGACGAAGACGTCCGCGCCCGCATGGGAGATCCGGGCGATATTGGCTGGCTTGACACCACCGTCAACTTCAAGCTCGGCTTCGGAACCGCGTCGGTCCAGCATCTCCCGCAAGGAATGGATCTTTGGCAGGCATGCTTCAATGAAGCTCTGGCCGCCAAAACCGGGGTTGACGGTCATGAGCAGCACCAGGTCGAGCTCTTCGACAATGTAGTCGAGGACGTTTAACGGAGTGGCTGGGTTGAGTGAAACTCCGGCCCGTTTCCCGAAAGATTTTATCAGCTGTACAGTGCGATGCAGGTGGTTGGTCGCTTCAGCATGGACGACGATAATATCGGCGCCGGCCGCTGCAAAGTCCGAAATATAGAGATCGGGATTCTCAATCATCAGGTGCACGTCAAGCGGAAGCGTTGTTACCGAGCGGGCAGCCTCGACAATCAGCGGTCCGATTGTGATGTTGGGGACAAAATGACCATCCATCACGTCGATATGGATATAGTCGGCGCCGGCAGCCTCAACGGCCCGGATTTCATCGCCAAGACGCGAAAAGTCGGCAGACAGGATGGATGGAGCAATTTTTTTCATGGAGAACTCCTGTACGTTATAGTGAACGTTTAATGCGTGCGGCAAAAAAACCGTCCATGCCGTGACGGTGCGGCCAGACCCTGAACATGCCATAGAACGCAATCAGGTCACTCCAGCCGGGAAAATGATCGTTCAAATTTTCTAGCACGAACGCGGGATGGTGCAAAAGAAAATCTTCCACCACCAGCTCATTTTCCGCTTCGGAGGTTGAGCATGTCGAGTAAAGCAGCGTGCCGCCCGGCTTTAGCTTGACGGCGGCATTGTTCAGCAGGGTTTTCTGGACGGCGGCCAGACGGGTGATGTCGCCGGAGAAGAGACGCCATTTTGCCTCAGGATTGCGGCGGATAACTCCGAGTCCCGAACAGGGAGCATCCAGCAGGATCCGGTCAAAAAAACCGTCGGGAAACGTGTCCGGCTGATGCAGGTCGGCAACAGATGTTGAAATGCTCCGTATTCCGAGACGACGGACGTTGTCCTGAACCAGCGTCAATTTCGAGCGGGAGATATCCGTTGCGATCACTTCGCCACGGTCATCCATCAGTTGGGCGAGGTGTCCGCATTTACCGCCGGGTGCGCAGCAGGCGTCCCAGATGCGTTCGCCCGGTTCGGCCCCGAGCAGTCGTGCGGCCAGCTGTGATGCCTCGTCCTGTACGGCGAACAGGCCGGCATCAAAGCCGGGAAGCGTACTGATGGTGTGGCGCCCGGTAACCGTGATGCCGTCGGGCGAAAAGCGGCACGCCGTTGCTTCGATCCCCTGCCGTTCAAACGCCTCACATAGTTGGTTCCGGTCGGTGCGAAGGGTGTTGACCCGGAGCGTCAGCGGGGGTTGCTGTGACGAAGCCTCTGCCAGCAACCCGGCTTCAGTGACGCCAAGTTGTTCGATCCACTGTGCAACCAGCCACTCCGGCTGGGAATGCCGGGCTGCAATCGCCGCCGCCGGATTGGCGCCGATATCCGGAAAGCTGATCGTATCGCGCCGCCGCAGGTAGTTTCTCAGGACGGCATTGATCAACCCGCTGGTGCCCGGTGTAATAAGCTTAGCCAGGTTGACCGATTCATTGACGGCGGCCGACTCGGGAATGCGATCAAGACAGGTCAGCTGGTACAGCCCGATCCGAAGAATGACCAGCGCCAGTGGATCAAGCTCAATCATCGGCTTTTCGAGCAATTGTTGCAGAATATGGTCCAGAGTCCCCTGACGGCGCAGTACGCCGAATACGAGTTCGGCGTACAGACCCCGGTCAGGTCCGCTCAGGATGCCGTTCGAAAGCTCGTTGTCGATCAGGCGATCGGCAAATCCACCCTCTTTCCTGATACGCAGCAGGGTTTCGCAGGCTGCTTGCCGGGGATTTGCCGTGAAGGCGCCTTTTGCGGCACGTCTAATAATCATGATTCCTCGATATGTCTTCCAGGCGATGGACACGCTCCGGAATAGGGGGGTGGGTGGAGAAGAGCGACATCATTCCGCCTCCGGTCAGTGGGTTGACAATAAACATATGTGCGGTGGCGGCATTCGCTGCCATCGGGATCTGCTGACTTCCCAACTCCAGTTTTTGCAGTGCCCTGGCAAGAGAGAGCGGGTTGCCGCTGATGTGTGCTCCCGCGGCGTCGGCGCTGAATTCCCGCGAGCGCGAAATAGCCATCTGGACCAGCATGGCGGCAATGGGGGCCAGAATTGCCATGAAAAGCATGCCGAACATACCGCCTCCCGCCTCGTCGTCATCGCCTCGTCCTCCGCCAACCATGGCGCCCCACTGTGCCATATGAGCCAGATAGGTGATAGCTCCGGCAAAGGTGGCGGCAAGGGTGGAGATGAGGATATCACGATTCTTGACGTGACCAAGCTCATGAGCCATAACACCGGCCAGTTCTTCATCGGTCAGGAGCCGCATGATTCCGGTGGTGGCTGCGACAGCCGCATGTTCCGGATTGCGGCCGGTGGCAAAGGCATTGGGGCTGTCGTCCTGAATGACATACACCTTCGGCATCGGGACTCCTGCCCGCCCGGCCAGATGCCGGACAATACCGTAAAAACGCGGGTTGTCCTGTTCTTCTATCGGTCTCGCCCCGTACATGCTGAGCACGATCTTGTCGGAGAACCAGTAGGAGAAGAAGTTCATTCCCCCTGCCAGCAGAAAGGCCATGGTCATTCCCCCCCTGCCGCCGATTGCGCCGCCGATCAGTATCAGCAGTATGGTCAACAGTGCCATTAATAATGCTGTTTTGACTGTATTCATTGCGATCCTCATCACTACTTCTCACGTGTGTCGTCCAAACATAATTTTCTCATAATAGTCACCATTCAGCAAAAGCGCAAGGGTGACGAAATTTACTGACTCACTATGCTCTTTAGGTGCTGTGGAGAATGTCACAAAAACAGCTATTTCCCTTGCATACCTCTCATCGATTTGCTATTGTCCCAGACCGTCTAAATCTTGCACAAGAACCGAATTTTATTCATGAATCTTCTGGCTGTCGAAAAACCTGCCCGCTATATGGGTGGCGAAATGGGCTCCATCCGCAAGGATAATGCCGATCTGCGCTTTGTCCTTGCGTTTCCGGACGTGTACGAAGTTGGCATGAGCCATTTAGGACTGCGCATCTTGTACCATATCCTGAATGAGGTTGAAGGGCTTGCCGCCGAGCGTGTATTTGCGCCCTGGCCGGATATGGAGACGCAGATGCGCGCTGCCGGTGTTCCGCTGGCAACGCTTGAAACGGCGACTCCCCTCTCTTCCTGCGATATCATCGGTTTCACCCTGCAGTACGAGCTTTCCTATACCAATATTCTGAATATGCTTCGTTTGGGCGGGATTCCGCTCCTGGCAAGTGACCGTGAAGATGGTTTTCCGCTGATTATTGCCGGCGGCCCCTGCGCCTATAATCCGGAACCGCTGGCGCCCTTCTTTGATGCCGTGCTTCTGGGGGATGGCGAAGAAGCGGTGCTGGAAATCGCCCAGGTGGTACGGGAAGCGAAAACGTCGGGTGAGAGTAAGGCCCGGCTGCTCGAACGCCTGTCGGCTGTCGAAGGGGTCTATATCCCCTCGTTCTTTGAGCCGCAGTATGCACCGGATGGCACCCTGTCCACCATCCGACCGCTTAAATCCGGCTACACATCCGTTCGTCGGCGCTTTCTTGCTGATCTTGATGCGGCGCCTTATCCGGATTCGCCTGTCGTACCGTTTATGAAAACCATCCATGACCGCGTTGCGGTGGAAATTGCTCGCGGCTGCACGCGCGGGTGCCGTTTCTGTCAGGCCGGGTATGTCTACCGTCCGCTTCGTGAGCGCTCTCCCGCTACTATTCTCAATCTGGTGGAGCAGTCGCTCAAAGCTACCGGCTATGACGAAATATCGCTTCTTTCGCTTTCCACCGGTGACTATTCCTGTGTCACTCCGCTGGTAACCGAATTAATGGCGCGCTATGCCGAGGATCGGGTTGCCGTTTCGCTGCCATCGCTCAGGGTCGGGAGCTTGTCGGATGAACTGATCGAGGAGATTAAAAAAGTACGCAAGACCGGTTTTACCCTGGCGCCGGAAGCGGGAAGCGACCGGATGCGGCGGGTTATCAATAAGGGGATCACCGAGGCTGATTTGATATCCGGTGCTGCTGCGATCTATGCAGCCGGCTGGCGTTTGATCAAGCTCTATTTCATGATCGGTTTGCCGGGGGAAACGGCTGACGATGTTGCCCAGATAGCGACGCTGGCGCGTCAGGTCAAAGACCAGGCCAAGGGGAGCGGCGTTTCCGGTGATGTCAATGTTGCCGTCAGCACCTTTGTCCCCAAGGCACATACGCCATTCCAGTGGGAACCGCAGATCTCCATGCAGGAAACTACTGATTTTCAGTATCAACTTCATTGCGATCTCAAAAAACGCAAATTGAAATTCAAATGGCAGGATGCGCCGCTTTCATTCATGGAAGGGGTTTTTGCCCGGGGCGACCGTCGTCTGGCGCCGCTTCTGATCCGGGCCGTTGAGCTGGGGTGCCGTTTCGATGGCTGGCGTGAACACTTCTCTCTTGACCGGTGGCTGCAGGCATGTGCCGATTGCGCTATTGAACCGGAATGGTATCTGCGCCGCCGGGAGCTGGATGAAGTCCTGCCGTGGGACCATCTCGATTGTGGTGTGACGCGCCAGTTTCTGCTGGCCGAACGCGAGCGGGCCCATGCGGAAGCGGTTACGAAAGATTGCCGTGACGGCAGTTGCAGCGCCTGCGGCGTCTGCGATTTTACCGAGGTGAAGAATCGTCTTTCCGACTTCGCACCGCTTCCGCCACGGTCGAACAACACGGTTGATGAACCGGCAGCCGCGAGGATGCGTCTCAGGTTTGCCAAAACCGGAGTCATGCGCTATTTGAGCCATCTTGAGCTGATTACCGTCTTCACCCGTGCCGTCAGCAGGGGAGGGGTGCCGATCCTTTTTTCACTCGGCTTTCACCCGCATCCCCGGTTCTCATTCGGAACTGCTACGTCCGTGGGGATTGAATCGTGGGCGGAGTATATGGATATGTTTGTTGTTGCCGGTATCACTGCCCGGGATGTTCAGGAACGCCTTAATGCCGTGCTTCCGGAAGGGTTGCGGATTCTGGAGTCGGAGGAAGTCGATCCCAAATCGCCATCCATTTCGACGTTGATCGATGCGACCCGTTATCGGATAGTCATTGCCGGTGCTGATCCGAACGAATTGCCGAACCAATGTGTGCAATTTTTGGCACATGAATCTTATGGCATTCAACGGACCAAAAAGGGACAGACCCAGACCGTAGACTTGAGAAACGAGACCGTGTCGCTTTCTGTCGATGGGCGGACGGTAGAACTGGTCGCCCGAAGGGGCAAGCCGGTTGAGTTTGCCCGTGCCATTACCGGCAATGAGACGCTTAAGGGTGATGATATCCAGGTCGAAAAACGGGAAGTCATCTTTACCCTGTAAACAGTTACGAACATTTTTATTTATATATTTCAGGTTGAATGGAGAAAATCATTATGGGAGCCGAGCTCGTTATTAATGCCGCTTCCCACGAAACCCGCATCGCGCTGATTGAGAACGGTACCATTGCCGAGCTTTATATCGAACGGAGTCGCGAAAAGGGAATCGTGGGTAATATTTATAAAGGTCGGGTCATTCGTGTGCTTCCCGGCATGCAGGCCGCTTTTGTGGATATCGGTCTGGAGAAGGCCGCTTTCCTCTATGTTGCCGACGTATTCGATGCCATTGAGGAGTATGAGTCGCTGTTGTATGCCGGTAGTAAAAAGTATGATGAACCGCAGGTAGACCAGGAGGGGAATGATCGTCCTGAGTTCCGTCCGCTCCATCCGATAGAAGATCTTCTGCAGGAGGGGCAGGAACTTCTCGTGCAGATCTCAAAAGAACCTCTCGGCACCAAAGGAGCCCGTATCACCTCCCATATTTCGCTGCCGGGACGGCATCTGGTGTATATGCCTACGGTCGACCATATCGGGATTTCCCGGCGGATAGAGGATGAGCCGGAGCGCGAGCGGCTACGGGAAATCGTCGAACGGCTCAAGAAGACGGGTTCCGGGTATATCGTCAGGACCGTGTCGGAGGGAAAGAGCGAGGAAGACCTGGTGGCCGACATGCAGTATCTGACGACCTTGTGGGAGGAAATATCCAAGCGTCAGGCAAAGGCTGCGGTCCCATCGCTGCTGCATTCCGACCTGGATGTAGTCCAAAAAGTGGTCCGGGATATAGTAACCGAGCAGGTTGATAAAATAATCGTTGACTCACAGGTCGATTACGACCGGATTGTGAATTTTATTTCTACCTTTGCATCAAAGATGAAGTATTCGATCGAGCTGTACGATGAGGAAGAGCCGATCTTTGATCATTACGGGCTGGAGGTTGAAATCAGCAGGGCGCTGGGAAGAAAGGTCTGGCTCAAGTCGGGGGGGTATATCATCATCGAGCAGACCGAGGCTTTGAGCGCTGTCGACGTCAATACCGGTCGTTTTGTGGGTAAGCATAATCTTGAAGACACGATCTTGAAGACCAATCTGGAAGCGGTGAAAGAGATCGCCTATCAACTCCGGCTTCGTAATATCGGCGGGATCATCATTATCGATTTTATTGACATGGAAAAAGAGGTTAATCGCGAAAAAGTCTATGGGGCGTTGGAAGAAGCTCTGAAAGCGGATAAGTCAAAAACGAATATTCTGAAAATATCCGAACTTGGCCTGGTTGAGATGACCAGGAAACGGGTGCGCGAGAATATCAGCCGCATGATGTGCGAGCCATGCAGCTATTGTGAAGGGCGCGGCTACATCAAGTCGAAGATCACCGTCTGTCACGAAATATTCCGTGAATTACGGCGGGAAATGCTTGATATTCGCGGGACCAAGGCGACAGTGACAGTCCATCCGCAGGTGGCTGACCTGCTTTATGACGAGGAACGGCGTGGACTGGAAGAGCTGGAAAAGAAGTTCAAGAAAAGGATCACCGTGAGGGCAAAGCCCGGCTTTCACCAGGAACAGTTCGAAATATCAATTAACTGAAGTACTGTTGTTTCGTGTTAAACGCAACGAGGCGGGGAGGTCTCCCTGCCTCGTTGCGTTTAAAGAGTAAAAGGTATCAGGCTGCTTTACTCAGTCCATTCTGCTCGAAGTGAGCAGAAAAATATTCCATTGCTTCCCGCATGATATCCGATACGCTCTTGTGAGTGGTTTTCATCAGGTTTTCCAGGTGGTCGCGTTCTTCATCGCTTACCCTCATTGAAATGACATTGTAGCGTGGGTTCTCTCTCATTCTTCCCATGGTAG
>CAIYZD010000372.1 GCA_903930585.1 uncultured Geobacteraceae bacterium
ACCATAGATACCGTGCTTCTTGATATGGATGGAACCATTCTGGATCGCCATTTTGATGATCACTTTTGGCTGGAACATGTACCGAAACGGTGGTCGCAACGTCATAAGACAACGTTAACGTATGCGAAGAAACACCTGTACGACCTCTTCCACAGCCAGGAGAACACACTCAACTGGACTGATCTGGATTATTGGTCGGATCGGCTCAAGCTCGACATTCCGGTTCTCAAACAGGAAATCGAGCATCTGATTGCCGTTCATCCCTTTGTGATTGAATTCCTGCTCTTTCTGAAACATGGCGGCAAGATGGTCTGGCTGGTTACCAATGCCCATTCGAAGACCCTTGATCTAAAGATGAAAAATACCCGCATAGGTCCCTATTTTGACGGCATTATTTCCGCTCATCAAGTTGGTTTGCCGAAAGAGGACGACAGGTTTTGGGGGAAATTACAAAATCACATCAGCTATGATCCGGCTCGGACACTGCTGGGTGAGGATAGCGAGGCCAATCTGACAACAGCGGAACGTTTCTCAATCCGCTATCTTGTCTATATCAGTCGTTACAGCTCAACCATAGAACCACGCCAATCGGATCACTTCCTTACGATTGACTACTTCAGCAGACTTATTCCGGAAAACGGATGCAGTTATGTCACAATCGGGAAAAACAACTTCTGAAGATTGAAGGTACGGTTTTTCCCTCATCCCTCATCCCTCATCCCTCATCCCTCATCAGAAGTGTCACATCCTTTTCAGCAATGTCCTGAACTTTTCAAGCTTCGAGGCCCCTTCTTCTATCAGACGAATAAGGTCTTTTCGGGCATCTCCCGCTACATCCTTCCCCTTTTCCAGCAGGTCATCGGTCTTTTCGCCGATTGTTTCGACCAGATCCGAAACAGTGGCTGCAAGATCATCCACCACCTCATCGGCCCGGTTACGGACTTTTTTCGAATACCTGAAAATGTCTTTCCGTGTCCTGCTCCCCGATTGAGGTGCAAACAGTAACGCCAGGCCTGCGCCGATCACTCCGCCGGCAACCACCAACAAAGCTGCAGCAGCTATTTTTTTATCTCTTTCTTCCATACATGGCCTCCCTTATAATATGATGATCTCTATTCTATCTCATTTAGCCGGCATGGCAAGCCTCATACCGCTTGATCGCTCCGAATAATGAGATTTAACAGCGGAAGATTTCAGATCTGACCGCCGTTGCTATTTTTTATTTTCAGGTTGCCTTGATTTTAGTGTACTCTGCACCTACATTACGGGAACAATGTAGTCAAATACAAAAAGCGCTCATATTCAGTCCCAAGGAGTCGCACAAAATGAAGAATCGCGTTTATAAGGTTATTACGGTGCTGGCCGCTCTCACACTCGTTTCTATAACCGTTCTGGAATTTGATGCTCATGCCAGAGCAGGCGGGGGAAGCCGTTCGCTGGGAAGCTCCGGTTCACGCAGTTACTCCCGCCCGGCATCCCCACCTTTACAATCGGCGCCTTATCGTTCAGCGCAATCAGCTCCCAATCCCGGATATCAGCCACCGGCATCCGGTGGTTTTCTGAGAAGCATGGCTGGCGGCGTGGTTGGCGGCATGCTTGGCGGGATGCTGTTCAGAAGCCTTGGTTTCGGCGGCATGGGGGGCGGCGGTATGGGAGGAGGCGGAATTGGTCTGTTCGAGATCCTGTTGCTTGCCGGTATCGGTTATCTCATTTATCGCTTTATCAAGAAAAACAGAGAAAACACCTCTGATAGTCCCTATGCGCAAAATCAATATCAAGGCGGCACGGTAACCCCCATTTCTCAAGGGTATTCCTCCCCAGTCCCGGAAATTGAGGACGTTGCAACCGGTCTGGCACATATTCGTCAGTTTGACTCCTATTTTGATGAAAACCGTTATACCGATCTGGTTATGGATAATTTTTTCAAGATTCAGGGCGCCTGGATGAATCGTGATCTGACTCCGGTACTCGGCATCCTGACCGACGAAATGCGTCGAATTTTTCAGTCGGATGTCGATAAATATATCCGGGATAAACAAATTAACCGGCTCGAAAACATTGCCGTTCGAAAGGTTGAGATTGTCGAGGCGTGGCAGGAGTCGGGTCAGGATTACATCAACACTCTCATTTATGCAAACCTGCTTGACTACACAACGGATGAAACCGGTTCCACAGTATCCGGCAGCAAGAGCGATCCGGTCAAGTTCGAAGAGTATTGGACCTTTGTCCGACCGGTCGGTAACAACCCCTGGAAACTTACCGCAATCAATCAGAAATAGTTTGCTGTTTCTCTCCCCCCTTCTTTCCGAGTGTCAGAAGGGGGGCTTTCCTTCCATAGTGCAATGAAACCGACATGAAGCTCCTCAATCTTGCATCAATTGACATATCCGGCCATAACCTGATAGAAGCGAGTGCCGGTACCGGCAAAACCTGGACCATAGCAGCTCTCTACATTCTCTTGCTGCTTGAGAAGGAGCTGCGCCCCGAGCAGATTCTGGTTGTGACCTATACAAAGGCTGCCACAGCGGAGCTGCGCGAACGGATCCGCCGCCGGATATCAAGCACCCTTGATCTCTATTCAAGCAACAGAAGTGCAACCGATGACGCTCTTGAGCAACTCCTTGTAACAACCCGCCCCCAGAACAGCGCCCGGGCCAGGCAACTCCTGACGCGGGCGCTCTATTCATTTGACGATGCGGCGATATTTACCATTCACAGTTTTTGTCAACGGGCACTGATGGAAAACACATTCGAAAGCGGATCTCTCTTCGGCAGCGACATGCTCAGCGACCAGAGCGCCATCATTAAACAGGTCTGTGACGATTTCTGGCGTTCGCAAATCATGTCGCAACCGGATGATTTTATCGAGCGCCTTACACTGGAGGGGTATACCCCGCAAAAACTAGCCAAACCATTTGAGGGTCACTTCCAGAACCCCGACTTGATCATCATTCCCCTGGTTGAAAATGTGCCACTTTCGCCGTTGATAGCCGAACGCGACAGGCTCTATGATCAGGCCTGTTCGCTCTGGAGCAGGGAACGAAACGAAATTAGCCGGCAACTGGAGCAGGCTCGCCTGAATCAGCAAAGCTATAAACCTTCCCAGATCGAGGCTGCGAGTGTCTCCTTTGACTACTGGGCAGCGGGCGGAAGTGCCGCATTTCCCAACCATAAACTCGATTTTTTCTCCGCACAAAAGATCGCCTCGAAGACAACCAAAGCATCACCCTTCACGCCTGACCACCCGTTCTTCACCCTGTGCCAGCTGTTGTCAGAAGCGATTAATTTCATTGACCATTCTTTCCGGAACAATATCATTGCCAGCCAGCACGACTTCAAGCACTGGCTGGAACAGGAATTGTCGCAACGCAAGAAGCGATTGAACCAACGGGCATTTGATGACCTGCTGCTTGATCTCCATACTGCTCTTGAAGCAGAGTCAGGGGCGGTGCTTGCGGAGAAACTGCGACACCGTTACAAGGCTGCTCTGATCGATGAATTTCAGGACACCGATCCTCTACAGTGGCGGATATTCAACCGAATCGGAGCTGAACGGGAGTATCCCCTGTTTTTGATCGGCGACCCCAAGCAGGCAATTTACAGTTTTCGCGGGGCTGACGTCTTTGCGTATCTAAATGCCGGGAAAAGTGTGATCCCCGAAAACAGGCATACCCTGGGAACCAACTTTCGCTCGGATGCAGCATTGGTACGCGCGGTTACTACACTGTTTACCGCCGGATCCGATCCATTCATGAATCATGAGATTCCCTTTCATACCGTTGCTTCGGGACGCTCTGCGAACGACCTGCTGTTAATTGACGGAATCCCGGATGAGCAGCCACTCAAGGTGTGGGTCTATCCGCGCAGTGACGAAACAAAAGCTGAAGTGAAACCGGTTGCCATCAGCACCATCGTTGTGGCGATTGCCGGGGAAATTGCCCGACTGCTTGAACCGGGTCGAACCATTCTATCGACATCGGGCGAGGCTCGACCGCTAAAACCGGGCGATATCGCCATCCTGGTAAAAGCTCACACTCAGGCCGAACAGGTACAAAAAGCACTGTCGGAGCACGGTATCCCGTCAGTGCAACAGGGAAGCATCACGATTTTTGAGACCTCTGAAGCGGTCGACCTCCTGCGTATCTTGCGGGCAACGGCTGAACCGCATCGTGAACCTCTGATTCGCGAAGCCTTGTTGACCGCCACCATGGGCGTAAACGCCAATCAGATTTCACGATATGTGGAAAGCTCGGGGGAAGATCCCGAATGGGAAACATGGCTGCTCCGTTTTCGGGATCTGAATTCAGCGACGGAATCCGGCGGTGTGGTCGCGCTTGTTTCACGGTTGCTCGGAAGTTGCGGAGTTCGAGAAGCCGTATTGTCGCGTGTTGGCGGCGAGCGCTGCCTGACCAATATCCTGCACTGCTCCGAACTTCTGCACCAGGTCGAACGGGAACAGGGAAAAGGGGTTACCGGGCTGATCAGCTGGCTGGAACGGAGAATAAGCGCTCCAGCAAAGGACGATGCAACCGTGCTCCGGCTTGAGACCGACGAAAACGCGGTAACGATCTCAACCATACACGCCAGCAAGGGTCTGCAGTATCCGGTGGTGTTCGTGCCGTTTGCGTGGGATGCGGGATCCGGAAAAACAGACCGTGCCCTGTTTCATGATGACGAGGGGAAACTCGTGCTGGATCTTGCCGGAAAGAAGGAAAATCTTCATCGTACCGCGGCAGAACGAAAAGCGGAGAGATCCCGCCTTCTGTATGTTGCTCTGACCCGGGCCGAGTTCCGCTGCTACACCATCTGGGGCGGCATCAACGGCGCAGCAGAGTCGCCTCTTTTTCATCTTATTCATGGCACATCGGCGGCAGTAATCGACAAGAACCTCCCGGTTCTGAGCGACAACGCCATTCTTGAAGACGTAGCACGGCTGTCAGGTAATGGGGACACCGGTATTTACGCCGGGATGATGCCGATGGATATCGGTTCCGTTTCCAAGCATCCTCCTGCTACTGTCAGCTCACACTTCAGCTTTCGAACCCTCAGGTATCCTATCCGCGATGACTGGCGCGTAGCGAGCTTCAGCGGCATGACCTCCGGAACCGGACATATGTTCGACCCGCATGATCACGACAAGGATCCCGCCGATACGACAACTGTTCCAGAGGAAGAGGAAACACCTTCCCACGGTTTGTCCATTTTCGACTTTCCGCGCGGAACACAAGCCGGCACCTGTCTCCATGATATTTTTGAGCATCTTAATTTTCCGCAAATAAATAAAGATGCCATCACCGCTATTACGCGTTCTTCTCTGGCAGATAACGGATTTCATGAAAAATGGCTGCCGGGTGTCACTGATATGATAGGACATGTCACTGCCGCGCGAGTTATTCCGGACAGTCCCTACTTCAATTTATCTTGTTTGAAAAAAGGGGAGTGGCAATCAGAGATGGAATTTTACCTCCCCATCAGACACCTTGCCCCGGATTCTCTGTCGTCACTATTTGAAGGGATGCTTGAGGAAACTCTTTTTGAGGATTACTATGAGGTCCTGGACCGGCTTTCATTCCGGCAGAGCCGTGGCATGCTGCAAGGTTTCATCGATATGGTGTTCACACATAACGACAGGTACTATATCCTCGACTGGAAATCAAATCATCTCGGCATGAAAACGTCCGACTACCGTCAGGAGAAGATGCACGAATCGATGTGCCGGAGCGCCTATACCCTGCAGTATCACCTGTATACCCTGGCATTGGATCGCCTTCTGAGGGTGCGGCTTCCCGGTTACCGGTATGAAGAACATTTCGGAGGGGCGGTATACCTCTACTTGCGGGGGATTTCAGCCGGTTCCACAGAGAATGGGGTGTACCTTGGCAGACCGCAGCCGGAATTTATACGGCGGGCCGGCGAGATGATGCTGGATTGATGATTAGTCACTCAGCCTTAATTCGGTTTGGTAACCTGTTCCCGATATTTTTCGATACCTTCTTCGAACGTTCGCTGAATCTCTCCCTTTGGATGTTCATGCGCATAACGCCAGAAGTAACCGATCAATGCAGCGATAAACAGTATGAAACAGAGAATCGACAGCGTCAGGGTTATAATGTTTTTACGAATACCCAACGGTGCGAATGGATCCGGTTGCTCCGTATTTCCCAGCACCCCCCGAAACAGATACTGCGCTCGCATCTGCCGGATTCTCTTCAACTGAATTGTTGAGATATACGTAACAACCGCATCCCGGTCCCGTTCGTCGATATACACGAACTGCACGCCGGTATTAAAGTATTCACGATCACTCCCCGCAGCATGATTACGATTGGCAAAAACGATCCGGCCAATAACATCGATCACCCGCTCCGGTGCAGGAACAAATATTTCGAGAAGAATATATTCCCCGTTCTCGAAACCTTGATGGGTAATAATGCGCAGGCCACCACCGCTGATATTTGCCGCCAGCGGGATTATCGTACTCCATGAATCAACTGTTTCCTCTTCAACGGCGCCGGGATTTTGCGCTGTTTCATCAGCGCCTGTTACCGATGATTCGTGAAGACGTTCATTCGGTAATTCGACATCCGAAGGGAGCACCTCCCCTCGCCAGTGCTGCTCCTTTTGCTCAATTTCACGTTGTTTCCTAAGCGCCCGTCGTTCTTCCCACTGGGTACGAAGCTGGTCTATCTGCTGTTCGTTGCTGACGAAATACTTGATCGGGAGAAAGGCGTCTATTCGGTAAAATTCGCGTAATTCATCGGATACGACCTCGCCTATCAGCCGAAGCAGTAACTCACGGGCATTTCCTTCGGAAACAATGATAGCCCTGCAGCAGTAGCCGCTATTCTCGACTTCTCCACGTAATTCAAGAATCTGTCCATAATGAAGCGAGACCTCTTCCGGAAACTCGTCACGGGAGAGTTGCAGGGAAACAAGATCTTCGTCAATTTTGTGAACAATCGCCCAATCCTTGAAAACGTTGGCATTGGGGAGCGGAATTCCGACACCAACCCTTTTTCCGGCCGGAAAATAGCGTGTATAGAGTTCCATATCACTCATGAATCATAACTCCGGCAAAGAGAGTTTATTTAACGGCATTGTTAAGAGAGGTCAGAAGCTGGTCAAGATCAATTTTGTGTACGCCAGCACCATGCATTAATGTTTCGAGGTCAGCAATCTGGCACTCATAACAATCGAGATTATACTGCCTGAATATGGGCAACGTCTCCGGGTGCTGTGAGATAATGTCGGCTATTATCATTTCCTTGGTAATCATGATGCACCTCCTCATAATGAAAAACGGGAGCCGTAAGCGTCCCGTTCGAAATTCATGGTGATTACGTTAAACCGTATTTTTGCCGTAACGCCACTTTCACTTCCGGTGGAACAAATTTATCGATGGCGCCATTAAGCGAACAAACTTCCTTTACGATTGAGGAGGAGAGATAACCGTACTGCAGGGATGTCATCATAAACAGCGTTTCAATTTCCCTGCCGATGCTGCTGTTCATTTGGGCGATCTGAAACTCATACTCAAAGTCCGAGATTGCTCGGAGGCCACGGATGATGACGTGGGCTCCACGTGAAGCCACGTAATCGATCAGAAGTCCGCTGAACGTGTCGACGCTGACCCTCCTCTCTTCTTTTACGACATCCTGAATCAGTTCGACCCGTTCCTCGGTGGTGAACAATGCATTCTTCTGCGAGTTTTTGGCAACAGCGACTATTATTTCATCGAAAATAGTCAACCCACGTTTTATGATATCGAGGTGACCATAGGTAATGGGATCAAAGGACCCTGGATAAACAGCTATTTTCTTCATCATTCCTCCTCCTGTATAAACAATTCAAGCGCGGTTTCTCCATAGACGCGACGGTCAAAACGCTTCAAATGCCCATACGATTCGGGTAACGGGTTGCGTACGGAACATTCCGACACCAAAATGGCGCCCGGCGTTAACAGACCGAAAGCACCAACCGTTTCAAGAACACGCGGATACAAGTCCGAATCATAGGGCGGATCAAAAAAGACAAGATCAAACTGTTGACAACGGCCGGCAATTCCATGTAAAGCCTGAACCGCATCAACGTTCAGGATTTCCGACCGATCCTGACAGCGTGTGTCATGTATATTTTTTTCAAGTATCGTTTTCACAGACCGATTGTATTCAATAAAGCAACATAACCCGGCCCCGCGACTTAATGCCTCGATACCAAGACTACCGGTACCGGCACAGATGTCAAGTACCCTGACACCGGTAATGTCCATGCGGCTGGCGAGAATACTGAAAAGTGCTTCTTTAACGCGATCCGAGGTCGGCCTGGTTGTTATGCCAGGCGGGGCAGACAATTTTTTCCCCCGCAACGTACCTGCTATGACCCTCATTCAACACGACCCTCACGCTCAGATTTCTGGGGGAAGCTAGCGCAAATAGCCGGATTGGTCAAGCACGAAGAGATTATAGCATTCCGGACTATTCTAACACAAAACGTTCTTTGTGGTAGCGACTGTACCGATATATTTTTTATAGCCATCTTATATTTTAATGATAGTATGAGACACCGTGATTTCTCCATCTAATGACATAACGACAGACACCATCAATGCAAGAGCGCTTGCGACGCTGATCATCGAGCTGAATATCGCCCGGCGCAACTGTCATGCCTATCCCAAAGGGCACCCTGTCATTGCATCATCCCTGGCCAAAGTACTCCGTGTTTACGAAGAGCTGCTGCAAAAACATACGGCGCTTATTCTTGGTATTACCAGTGAGTCGCTGATGTTGGACGGTGTTATTATTGAGAAATCGAACCTTGTATTCAGAGATTTCTCGCATGCGCTTTTTGAACGCGGTATCGGTGCGCTTCTCTTTCACCGCGGGCTGACAATTCAGGAACTGAATAATTTTACTATTATTTTAGGGCTCAAACGGGAACAGATTCAGCAGCATGGCGGCATTGAACAGGTTTGGGAGAAGGCACACATAACCGGCATGACCATCAGGCCAATCCGCTACGACCTTTTCCAGACAACGGACGAAGATTCCGTTGCCGCCGGTCCTGCTGAGTCGGGTGAAGGGTTATGGGATCGATTTACCAGAGAACTCACCCGTGGCGAACTTCCCCCTGAAAGCGATGGCACTGCCTGTCTCGACCCTGAAGTACTTGCAGAAATGCTCAATCAACAATTTGCTCGCGGCACACTCGGTGAGACGAACATACATACCGCCATCGCAGATTTTTTAGCGAGCACCGACGAGGCGGCTTCCTCTGAAACTCATTCCTATCAACCGCACCAGAAGCTGGCAGCATTTATCAGCAACCTCACCCCCGAACTGCGCAGACAATTTCTTGCAAGCTCCTTCAGCGCCAAAGGGAAGGAGAGACATGACGCTACAGAACAGATTCTTACCAATCTCACCGAAAAGGCGGTGCTTGAAACCCTTGAAGACATCAAGCATGAACGTCTCAATGTGTCTCCGGTTATCTTCGGACTCTTGCAACGTCTCGGACAAAATGCCGGCGCATCACAAAACATACCTGAAGAAATCTCTGAGGAAGAGGCCCTTACACGCAAGATGAAAACAATCTTTCGTGAACATGCCTCGGAAGAGTTCGTTCCCGATGATTACCAGAAAAAAATAAACCATATAATTGCTTCGGACCGGATTCCTCGCCTTAATATGGAAGAGGTTACCGATCTGCTGCACACCATCGAAAACCACTCCATCGAAAGCAGTATCGGGCACATCCTTATGAACCTGGTCCGAGAGGGTGCAGAAACACCCGAACAGCGCGACCTGCTCCTGCAAAATCTCAGTGATATGTTCGGTTATTTTCTGCAAACCGGTGATTATGGCCAGTTACACACCATAATAGACCAACTCACTGACGGCACGGTTCCGATTGATATTCAAAACCGCCTGCAAGATGAATACGGACGACGCGAATTTCTGGAAGAGATCCTGGATGGCTTGGCCATTTGGGGGAAACCACGCTATGGCGATATTCGCTCTCTGATCAGAAAAATCGGCGGGCAATTTGTTGAGGCAATTCTCGATCGTTTGTCGGAAGAGAATAATATGTCTCTGCGGCGATTTTACATGGATTGTCTGATCGAAATGGGCCCTGCCACACGGGTTCCTATTTCCAACCGGCTATCTGATAACCGTTGGTATTTTATAAGAAATCTACTGATTATCCTGACTGCCCAAAACGATCCGTCTGTTGTGCCATTGATCCGCCCCCTGCTGCGCAAACAAGACCCGCGATTGCATCAAGAGGTACTCAAAACATTGCTGCATTTTGGCGATCCTCAAACCGAAAAACTTATTCTTGGCGATTTGGAGAGTAAGAACGCTGAAAAACAGGCGGCAGCTATTTTGTTGGCTGAACGCTGCTCGTCGCTGCCGATTGTGTCAAAACTGACCACACTGATAACGGTGGGCGGTTTTTCGCAAATCGAATGTGAACGGAAAAGCGCTGTTATCCATGCATTGGGGGAAATTGGACGGGGGGAAGCAATGCCATCGCTGGTTAACGTGCTTCATTCACGGAGTCTGCTTCATTCGCGCCAACTGAACAAACTGAAGGCGGATATTATTCGTTCTCTCCCCAAATACCCGTCAAAAATATCACTCCATGTTCTTGAGCGTATTGCGGGTGGTTCAGGAGAGATTGCCCGCCTGGCGGCAACAACGTTACAAGCGATTTCCAGGAAACCGGTATGAGCAACGATAATCGCCAAATTCTTGATTTTATACGGCATCTTTTATCCGCCACCGCCAACGCCGCGTTATACGGCATGGAACACCCGCAAGTTCTGCATCTTTCGTCGCAGGCTTTTGCCAGCATCGGCGCCATACTTGAGTCGCGGCAGGATTTCACGCTCCTGATTGTGGAAAACGAACTGGTTATCGATGGTCACCCGCAGGATCTCAGCCTGTTTCTGAGCCGTTTTGCGCAGATTCTGAAATCCCGTGGCATCGGCACCATCAAGTTAATGGCCGGCATAACCAAACAGGAAGTTGTCGCATTGATAGGCGGACTTGCCCGGCAACTTGATGATGGCGCACAAGGTACGGCATCTTCCGATCACATTCGTCTCGGTAAAGTGGATATTCGTGTGGCAGAATCCTCCGGTGAAGCAAATACCGGCGAATCAAGCAAGCCGGCGCTCACATTACCCGACATGCCAAAAGAGGAATTTGCCCGCTTCATGGACATATACGAAACAGTCAAGAAAAAACAGAAGCTACAGATCAACGGGGTATTTGACGTCGTATCGGGGTTCATCAATGCCTTCCGGCAGGAGGGAAAGCCGCTTCTCGCCATGGCTGCGCTACGGGATTCGGACGAATACACCTTTACACATTCAACCAACGTATGCGTTCTCAATCTTGCTCAGGCGATGGCACTCGGCATCGAAGGGCAGTTGTTGAACGATATCGGTGTTGCCGCCATGCTGCACGACATAGGCAAACTGTTCATTCCGGAAGAGATCCTTACCAAAACCGACAAGCTTACCACAGAAGAGTTTACCATTATGAAACAACATCCGGACAAAGGTGCCCGTCATCTGCTCGAAACGTCCGGCGTTCCACGCCTCGCCGTCATAGCCGCCTATGAACATCATTTGAAATTCAATCTGAGTGGTTATCCAAAAGTTTCACCAGGATGGCAGCAAAACCTCTGCAGCCACATGACAATGATATCAGATTTTTTTGACGCGCTGAGAACCAGGCGTTCATACCGTGACCCGATGCCTCTCCCGGAAGTGACCGGAATGATGGTGGGTATGATGGGAACCGACTTGCATCCTGCCCTCACACGCAACTTCTTACGGATAATTTCGATGTTAAGCGAGGCGGTCGGGTGATGGTTTTAGTACAAATACCGTTATTAATTCGTAGCTCTTATTCAATTATTGCTAACAGCTTCCGAAAAGCGTACTTTGTTGCCCTCACATCCTTTGCCGGTGATGAAGCTATTCCTTTTGAATGAACAAATATGGCACGTTGTGAACCCAATATATTAATAAGGAGAATTAATTGAAAAACTACAGTATTAAAACTAAAATCTTACTTATCTTGTTTGTCGGACTGTTATCGATGGGAATTATCGGAGCCATCGGTTTGTTTGGCATGAAGAATAGTAGTAAAGAGATAGAGACTCTTTACAAGGAAAATCTGACCAATGTTACACAATTAAGCCAAATTATGGGGCTGATGCGCGATAACCGTATTCAGCTATTACTTGCTCTCCAACATGATCCTAAAAACCCTGATATTCTGAAGATGCATGACCACGCTCTAACTTTTCACACCGATCAAATTGTTAAAAATATTGAAGAACTATCGCAAATCTGGAAGGAATACACCAGTGGCGATATGAGTAAAGAAGAAAAACAATTGGCAGACGATTTTGCAGAAAAGCGCACACGATTTGTTAAGGAGGGGTTGTTACCTGCTCGTGAAGCTCTATTGGCAAGCAAATTTCAAGAAGGCGTGACCGTGACACTTACCAAG
>CAIYZD010000373.1 GCA_903930585.1 uncultured Geobacteraceae bacterium
TCGGAATTGCGGTTTAGCGTGGAGAAACGTACTAAAATTGTGGTAACTCCTGTGGCGTCAGATGAATTTGACAGCCTTGTGATCAGGTTTGCAGACAGGTCGGAAAATCTTGCGAGATCTCTCGTCCTGGGCTATAGAGAGCTTAAAAAAAGGATATCAATAAACAATGAAATTGGCCAGATTTATGAGGAATACACTGAAAAATTTGGCGTAGAATTTCACGTTACCCGCATTCTGGTAGGTAGTGATTCTGTCAGGGTGTTTTATCTTCGAGAGGTTGACAGGTGTACAATCTTCTGGTTCTGGAATACGTTTCATGCCGAAGACGAGCAGGCTCTCAGGGAATCACTGGAACCCTTTATCAGGGTGGAATAGAGATGCATTTGTCGTATACTGGCTCTGGTGCCCGACCTTTATTAGCAAAGGAATTCCGAACATGCAATTTGTCGATGTTACAACAGATGTCGCGTTCAAAAAAATATTCGGCAGCGAACAGCACAAAGATATCCTGATCGGTTTCTTAAATGCCGTGCTCGATTTGCAGGGGGAAAAGAGCATCAGGGACGTTACTCTCAAGAATCCTTGGCAAGCTCCCGACATTGCCATTCTTAAGGAGACGATACTTGATATAAAGGCCGTAGACAATCGCGGTGTTTCTTTCATCGTAGAGATGCAGGTTGAAAAGAAATACGCGTTTCAAAAGCGCGCTCAATATTACACCGCCAAAGCCTATACCAGCCAGATAGACAAAGGTGAAGAGTATCCGAAGCTGGGGCAGGTGATTTTTATCGGCATACTTGATTTCAGTTGTTTTGATGGCGATGATTACCTTACGCGCCATCTCATCCTTAACCTGGCCACGCAGAAACAGGAACTGAAAGACCTTGAATTTAATTTCCTGGAACTCCCCAAATTTACCAAGACCGAAGATGAGCTGGACGGAATAATAGAAAAATGGGTCTACTTCATTAAAAACGTCGGCAACCTTACCATGATCCCGAAAAGCGCCGAGTCCATACCTGATCTGAACAATGCCTATACCCAGGCGGCGGTGTTTTCCTGGAGCAAGGACGAACTTGATGTATATGAATATTGGCGTATGGAAGAGACGTCTGATCGCTATAAGTTGCAGGAAGAATTTGAAAAAGGGGAATTGGAAGGAAAGATTGCGGTTGCCCGTAAGATGAAACAAAAAGGGTACTCCCCGGAAGAAATCATGGAAATTACCGGCATCGGCGTAAAACATTAAAACAACGAGGACGCCATAAGCCGTTTTGTGTTATATTTCAGAGTAAGACAAGTCGAAAGGGAACCACATGATTTTTATTCCCGATCTTGCCATTCTGCCGCCGTCTCAGCTTCGGCTATGGCCGGAACTTGATGCGACGCCGGACTATTTTACGCTCTACGGTGGAACGGCTCTTGCTTTGCGTCTTGGACATAGGGTTTCCATAGATTTTGATTTTTTCTCTAATCGTTCTTTTGGCCCGGATGAGCTGGCCGCTTCAATTCCCTATCTTAAGGGAGCGGAGCGCGTGCGGGTTTCCGCAAATACCCTGACGTGCCGCGTTGAGCGCGGCGGTCCTGTATTGGTCTCTTTTTTCGGAGGGTTGGGGTTTGGGCAGGTCTCACCGCGTGAACAGGTTCAGGGACGCCTTCTATATGTAGCGTCGTTGCCGGACATTGCAGGAACGAAGGTTGCCGTGGTGCAAAAACGGGCTGAGGAAAAAGATTATCTCGATGTTGATGTCCTGTTACAGCATGGCATCGACCTGCCAACCGCTTTGGCTGCCGGCACTGTTGTTTATGGCCGTAGTTTCAACCCCATGATTACGTTAAAGGCGCTGTCCTTTTATGATGACTTGCCGACATTACCAGGCGATGTGCGAAAACGTTTGCGTGCTGCCGTTGATGCTGTCGATCTGTTCAACTTGCCCGTGCTGACGCCCTATGCCAGGCGGGCAGATGAAAGTGGATTCACACCTTGAAACCGTTACCCCTTACTCCGGAAATGCTCCATGTGGCTCGTCGTGTCGTCTGGTTCAGGGAACCGGTCGAAGCACTTGCCGATCCGGTACACTTTCTTGCGTACGTTATGAGTATTGGCACGGTTGATGATTTAAAAGCGCTGCAAGGCATTGTGGGGAAAGACGATTATCGTGAGGTTTTGGAAAAAGCTCCTCCCGGTATTTTCGACGCGCGCTCATGGGCATATTGGAATTTAAAATGCGGACGTCAGCCGACTCCGCCCTTGCCGACCCGCAGCGGTCTTCTGCCGGAGCACCCATGCCCTGAACCATAATGCAGTTAAACACCGTTATCCCCTTCATCCCTTTTATCCCTGTAAAAGAATTAGGTCTAATCTTTTCTTCAGCCATGGATGGTGAATGGAGAGTTGCCTCCTTTCCACAAGGCCGATATTTAGTATTGCCTTAGTTGACTGGCTCTGGTACGTTTTTTATGCTACTCACCGTAAGAGATAGTGCCGTACTATCCGGCATTATTGTCAATTGCACTATGGGCGACCGCGAGGGGCGCCCCCACGGGTTGAAATATTGGTTGTTGACCGATCTTTATTAGCAAAGGAATTCCGAACATGCAATTTGTCGATGTTACAACAGATGTCGCGTTCAAAAAGATATTCGGCAGTGATCAGCACAAAGATATCCTTATCGGTTTTTTAAATGCCGTGCTGGATTTGCAGGGGGAAAAGCGTATCAAGGACGTTACTCTCAAGAATCCCTGGCAAGCTCCTGACATTGCCATCCTTAAGGAGACCATTCTTGATATAAAGGCCGTAGACAATCGCGGTGTTTCTTTCATCGTAGAGATGCAGGTTGAAAAGAAATACGCGTTTCAAAAGCGCGCTCAATATTACACCGCCAAAGCCTATACCAGCCA
>CAIYZD010000374.1 GCA_903930585.1 uncultured Geobacteraceae bacterium
AATCTTCTGCCGAATCCGAAGCTATCTGTCAACCTGCATGAAACAAGGTGTCACTGCGTCCGAGGGCTTGCGCCTGCTCTTTGAGGGGAAATTCCCGGATTTTATAAATGTGAAAGAACAAGGTGCTGAATAGTTACATAACTTCAATACCGTCCATATTCGGCATAACTATATCCGTCATAATAAGGTCATACTGATTTGAATCCATAAGTGCCATTCCAATCTTACCATCATCGGCACTACTGACTGTATGGCCGTTGTCCGCAAGAATTTCGTTCAGTATGTACCGGATGTCAGAATTGTCATCAATCACCAGTATACGTGCCATTGTAATTGTCTCCTTCTGCGATTGACGATAGAAAGCTTTTCAGTTCCGTAACCAACCTGCTCATCTCGAAAGCAAAGGCTTTAAGGGCGGTTCTGACGCATGCGTCATTGCAGTTCAGCAGAATGGCGTTTTCAAGTTCCTTCGCCAGCTCTGCCAGTGCCACAGCACCAATAAATCCTGCAATACCACCTTTGACGTTATGGACAATGCTGGACGCCAGCTTGGAATCCCCCGCATTTAGTGCTTCTTCTATATTTATCGCTGCAGTTGGACCGTAGTCGACAAACGAACGAAGCATCTTCAGGTATATGTTCCTGTTGCCATCAAGCCGCTTCAGTGCACCAGATGCGTCCACTCCGGCAATATTTAGAAAAACAATTTCGTCACAACATGCATATTTTTGTTTTTCGTTGAATTTTACGCGTACTCCAGGCTTGAACAGAAGTGAGCGCATTACCTGCAACATATTCCGGGCGTCAATCGGTTTTGAAACATATGCATCCATACCGCTTTGCATTATTCGAAGTTGTTCATTCCGCATGGCGTGAGCAGTCATGGCAACAATGGGAGATCAGCAAAGCGGCTGTCAGCCCTGATACGTTGTGTGGCCTCGCAGCCATCCATGACCGGCATCTGGACATCCATAAACACCAGATCGTATGTGGAACGCCCTTCCGTAATCATCGTTACCGCTTCCGTGCCGGTTTCAGCAGTATGAACCTTGATGCCGGTTTCCTTGAGTAATTCGATCACCAGCAGTCGGTTGATCTCATTGTCTTCAACCAGCAGCAGACGGAAATCAGAAAAATCGTATGTCTGCCCATTTTGCAGATCCTCGGTTGAATTGCTCGACATTACGTGTTTGTTGATGTCGTTTTCATGACAGATCCCAAACCATATCGTAAAACAGAAGCTGCTTCCCTGCCCCGGAGTACTTTCGCACCAAATTGTGCCGCCCATCATCTCCACCAATTGCTTTGATATTGATAACCCCAATCCGGTCCCACCAAAACGACGGGTCATACTTCCATCTGCCTGGGTGAACGGTTGGAAGAGTTTCTGGATCTGTTCCTCACTTATTCCAATACCGGTATCGCATATGGTGAATTTTAGTTGTACTCGTCCTTCATCTACCGCCAGGAGTACGGTCGAGAATACCACTTCCCCACTCTCTGTAAATTTGACCGCATTTATCAATAGATTGGCAATAATTTGGACCAGTCGGTGCGGATCGCCAATCAGCTGATTATGAGCTTCAGGAGGCGTCCGAATGTGCAGGCTCAAACCTTTGTCCAAGGCTTTCTGCTGTATCATGCCGGTGACATTGGCAATCATAACATCCAGCCTGAACGGGATTTGCTCTATTGAGAGTTGACCGGCTTCAATTTTAGAGAAATCGAGGATATCGTTAATGGTGTTAAGCAGCAGTTCTCCCGATGTATGGATTTTGCCGATATAATTCTGCTGATGAGGTTGCAGGTCTGACTTAAGTGCCAGAGCTGAAAAACCGATGATGGCATTGAGAGGGGTACGGATTTCATGGCTCATGTTGGCAAGG
>CAIYZD010000375.1 GCA_903930585.1 uncultured Geobacteraceae bacterium
AAACCTGGAAGGCATATGCGTAGGTAGCCAGTAACAACGGCAGACCGGTAAAAGTAGAGACATCGTTATATATGGCATCCACATATAAACCAAGACTATCGGCCACAACTATTTTTTTAAACACCCCCCAGGCGAACAACAACAGACCAAAACGCATGTTGTCGTAATTGAACTCATACTTGACCTTCAGTTGTGGAATCAGATCACTGGCCCGTTCAATAGGCCCCTGCAACAGCTTGGGAAAAAACGACAGATACAGGGCAAAGTAGCCAAAATGTCGCTCCGGTTTTTCTATCTCCAGGTAGATGTCAAACAGGTAGGAGATTGCCTGGAATACGTAATATGACACACCAATGGCTACAAATGCTTTGATCGGTTGAATCTGGGCATCCAGCGACAGCATGGTTGATAGTGCCTTCAGGTTTTCTGAAAGAAACGGCAGGTACTTCATTACCACTAATATCAGTACATTGACCGCAACACCACTCCATAGCAGGGCACGTTTTGCCTTTGCAGATTCTGCCTGATCCAGCCATATTCCGAAGGCGTATGTCGTCATCGCCACCAGTACCAGCACGACTAACAGATACGGCACATTCAAGGCAGCATAGAACAGCAGGCTTGCGGCAAGCAGAACACACCATCGAGCCCGCTCTCCTGCAAAATAGAAGATCAGATATACTATAGGCAGGAAGAGGACATATTTAAGTGAGTTGAATGGCATTAAACGCTTTGCGTCAGCTGGGTATTTTGCTGCGGGTACAATTCAACAGGTCACCGACATTCTTGAAGGTAAGCAGTTCCTTCTGGTTAAACCTGATATTGAATTTCGTCTCAATGGCAACGATCAGATTGACGTGAGAAAGGGAATCCCAGCCATCAACATCATTAGCAGTCATCTCAGGGGTAATCTTAATATCGTCATCGTCAAACACTTCACAGAAAATCTCGTTCAATCTATCCAGCAAATCCATGGTTAATCCTCCAGTGTAGAAATGTCTCCCTCATCTAGTCCCAGGTAACGGGCTTTAAGAACCCGCCGCATGATCTTGCCGCTTTTGTTTTTAGGTACGCTCTCCACTATGATGATCTCTTGCGGAGTAGCTATGGATGACGCTCTGTTACTGACATGGAGCCTGATCTTTACTTCCAGCTCTTTAGACCATGTGAACTGTTTGTGTAAGTGGACAAACGCAACAACCTTCTCATAGAGCAATTCGTCAGGTGCTCCGATGACGCCAGATTCAGCCACTTCTTCAACTTCCAACAGTGCGCTTTCAACCTCGAAGGGGCTGATCAAATGACCTGCCGTGTTAATAACATCATCACTTCTGCCTTTGAACCAGTAGAAGCCATCATCATCACGTACAGCTGTGTCACCGGTATAATAGTATCCGTTCTTAATTTTAGAGTCGTACGCGGATTTGTTGTTCAGGTAGGTAACAAACATGGAAGGCCAACCGATCTTGAGGCATAGGTTGCCCTGATGGTTGTTGCCGAGCAACTCTCCATTGTCGTCAATAATAGCGGGTTCAATGCCGGCAAGCGTTGTACCCATGGAACCAGCTCTGATTTCAAGTCCTGGTCTATTGGTAATCATGATCCCGCCAGTCTCGGTCTGGAACCATGTGTCGTATATATCTTTACCTACGATGGCACGTGCCCAGGTAATTACTTCAGGATTGAGCGGCTCACCGACGCTGAAGATGTGACGGAGTTTACTAAGGTCATAACCTTTATAAAGATCTGCATCCTCCCGCATGAGCATGCGTAACGCTGTTGGAGCTGAATACCAGACGGTTACTTCTTCCTTCTGAAGCAGATCAAACCAAAGTCTGGCGTCATAACCGCCCCCGTAATGAATCTGAGTAACACCCAAACTCCACGGGCCGATAATACCGTAGGATGTGCCTGTTACCCAACCTTGATCCGCCGTACACCAGAATATATCTTTTTCGGTCAGATTCAACACTTCAGATGCGGTTCTACTTTGGTGCAAAATGCTACGATGAACATGTAGCACCCCCTTAGGTTTACCGGTTGAACCAGAAGTATAATGCAATACCGACGGTGTATCTGGTGCAGTTAAAGGTGCCGTAAAATCGTCAGATGCTTTGCACATCAGCCTTGAATAGCTAAGTATTTCAGTTGTTTGGTGTTCTTCAATATCGGTTACAATGATGTATTTTAGAGATGGCAGCTGGTCTTTGATACGGGTGATTTTTTTGAGAAACCCCTTTTTTGTAACAATCCCTTTTGCCTTGGCATCACCCAGACGATCAAGAAGCGCGTCATCACCAAAGTTTGAAAAGAGGGTGCCACAGACAACCTGAAGCTTTAGCGCTCCCAGAAAGCTAAAAAACTGTTCAGGTGCTTTAGGCAAGAAAGTAAACAGGATGTCGCTGTCTGCGAATCCTAGGGTTTGCAGAACTTTGGCAAACCGACTTGATTCGCGATCGAGTGCAAAAAAAGTATAGTCTGTTCGTTCCGCATTGGCTGATATCCAACGGAAGGCAACCTTATCACCGAGTCCGTTATCACATTGCTGGCGTGAACAAATATGACCGATATTGTACTGATTATTAATTATGTTCATAACAACTCTTCAATATAAATAATATTTTACTAATATTAAAACATATAATCATGTCGATTGCCACTGAAAACGCCACCAACTCCGTTGCTATGTAAGTTAACTCGTCATTCGGACCAGAGTAAAAATAAACCACCGTCACCTAACCCCTCTTTGCACCCAATATTTCACATATTCGAATAAAGTTGGGTGATACCATAGATGTGACGGAAAAATATCAATATTTCCGGCAATGCTTTTCTGACACCCAAAAGGTTATGTTTATACTGATCAATACTAAGCTTATCTCTTATCCCCCAATATAACTCGAAATCAAGAGACACTGTGAAAAAGCCGCCGACAATGTTCATGTATTATCCTTTATCAGTAGCCAGCTATACAAGTAAGACTCATATTAGTCTTTCAACCTGCTTATACTTGTTTTTCGTTAGTACATCGGTCAATTCTTACAGAACATATGTTACAGAATTGTCATTGCGGAATAATTTTATTGAACGGGCTGTATTATCTAATGTTTTTGTCTGCGGCGCTCCATAATAATCAAAATATCCACTCGTTATAATTATGACATTATGAGCCGAATTGTCTTTTTTTATAACCGACACTGATCGATAGTAGCAATTATCCACGGTGATATATACATCCCCTGTGGTCGCGTCTGCTAATATAATACTATCAACTGGCATCGCAGTATATGGATGCCCTGAATCAGGGCCGTCAGTATGTGTGATCGTAGTCGCGTTTGAAAAACGACCCGAATCATAGGTTGCCACATCGCTTCCATTTTGTATCGTAAGCTTCCCGGAGAACCTGCCAGTAGCTCCAACAGCAAACATTGACGACACAGTCCTGATAGTACCTCCGGTAACATATGTTATATTGCCGAAAAGAGATGCACTGTAAACTGTTCCGGATGTAGGGGCACTGAATATGCTACCAAAGCTTGTAGTCACATTTTCAAATATTGTTACGTTTTTTACCGATATGGGAAAGTATGTATTTATCTTAAAAACGGACTCGGCTGCTGGATAGCCATTGCCAGAATACGGGTTTATGATATTGTATCCACTGACAGACACCCCTGGGTTATTGCCGTTAAAATTAAACACCGAACCATTACATTTGACTAGCTGAGCATTTCCTGACCAATAACCGCCAATTATTTGAAAGTTTTCACTATTATTACCAATCGACCATTGATCTTCTTGAATAGCCTGTATGTTGCCAGCCATTGGTGATGTCTCGGTGATAGGGGTCAAAAATGAAATATTGACGGTAGGTTGATCTGTTCTTACTAGCCCTCCTGCCGGCACAAGTGAGGGTTTAATAAATGTAGTGTTGTTCGACACATTGTTTGCGTGCGCACTTATTGGAAATACGGTACTTGACTGATCTACAGATGTAAATGCAATCGCAGCTCCAGGTGTATTGACAGTCGAATATCGCCCTGTACCTCTGATTTGTGTGTTTTCGAAATAAGATTCCCACAATTGAGACGCTCTTATACCATAAAGCGTGGAATTCATCATAAAAAGGTCATGTGAAGTAAAAAACGCCGCGAGGTCAATGCCCAGGCAAGCCTTTGCACCTTGCGTCGCCGAAGCAGCATTACCGTCCAACGTCAGAGCGCTAAGTTCGGAATAGTTAGTATCTTTAAACCTGATGACATCTGCAACCAAGCCGGCCCCAATGTATTTAATTTTTGTGTTTTGCGCGCCTTGACCTCTGATAACAGTACCTCCCTTGGTTACCACTATCTCGGCACTTATGGCGTATGTATAGTTTAGTAATTGCAAAAAACCGCCTGGCGAATTGTTTACCAGTGCAGTCGGTTCATAAATTCCTTGCATACTTTCCAAAGCCGCACTGATCGCAGCGGCCATATCAGTTGTACCTGGTACACTATTATTTTGCCACCACTCGGCGTAGATCTTATCAACAGCACCTTTTCCGAAAATTACCACACCGTCCCCTAGAAATATTCGGGTGATTGCAGATGTAAATGTTCCGTTGACAGTTAGCGTCTTGCCTCTGCGAACCGATATTGAACCGCCTTCTCCGATTTTCAGTGCAATGGTAGCAGGAACGGTTACGTCGCTGTCCACTGTATTTGCCGTAGAAACAACAATTATAGTGTCATTGGTACCTGATGAAGAGATTGCAGCCGCCAAAGACGTTTCAGAAAAATATGAACCATCACGGTTAATGACCATCACAGAAGCCTTACAAGAGGTGGAGTACGTGATAACCAGTAGTAATCCAAGGAAAAATGTTTTCATCCAAAAGCTCCTCCGAGAACGGAACGTTACCGCCTCAGATAATGGCGCCTGAGCCAAAAATAGGGCCTTATCGGAATGTACAGCCAAAAAAGATAATCGGGGAGGGGAAACTCCACAAAATCAACGTGAGCAACGATTATACCCCTTAACAGCGCAGATAGTGGCGTTAATGGCTTCAATTGTTTTATTTGCAATGCCTGGCGTGGGCCAATAAACCTTTTCTGTCTGGAAGCAATTTCATCTTTTGAGGCAAGCAACATTGAAGCTGCGTATTCAGAATGCTTCTGGACAACAGAATCACGAACAAGAAACTTTTTAACGCTTGTAGGCGGTTCTATTTCGTAAAACCATTCAAGCAACGCAACAGTCTGGCAAAAAATCCTCTGGAGATCATAGAATTGCGTTTTGCTAATAAGAGAATGCCACCTCTCTTCGGACATATTTTCTGCTATCATTGCGATGTCAGAAAGCCATTTAAGACATGGCCAGCCGTGCTGCGCGCCATGATCTGCAAGGTAAAGAATATTCTCCTCTGTAGCAAGCTCCATCAAACCAATGTCAAGCCACGTTGATGATGTACTTGTATCCCAGAGAGCGGCAACCTGTTCCTTTGTCCAAAGATAGCTCCTCCAGTGTAGCTCAACATGTACACCCCGCGCATCATTAATGTACCCATGGTCGTGAAGTGTGCTTATCATGTGGTGTTTTTGCTTTCGGCTCATATTATGGAAACCAAGGGCGTGACGATAACCGGCCTGAACCATGATCCGTTCGGCCTTGTCTACATCTTCAGGTTTCACTAACAGATCCAGATCACATGAACTCCTTGTACAGGGATCTTGGTAGAGACACTGTGATAATGACACACCTTTTAACGGAATAAGAGAGATTCCGGCCTCAGCAAAGAGCCGCCCAATTTTTGTAAGTTCGGAAACCTGCATAAGAGCGCTTCCAGTCTGCACCATCCTATAGCTTTTGAGTTGCTCTTTTGCTACAATGGGAACATTAGTCCACCCTCTGGCTCCCATAACTTTACAGAATTGTCCTACTACTCCATGCCTTACTGCAAGCGAAACAACTTCATCCCAATTCAGTTCGCTGTTTACTAGAGTCTCGACAGTTTCTCTTTG
>CAIYZD010000376.1 GCA_903930585.1 uncultured Geobacteraceae bacterium
ATACCATCCGTATCGGTATCGAGACCGCCAAAGGGTACACCGCTGATCAATTCAGAGAAGTTTTTTCACGTTATCTGCCCATTCCCCCCGAATTATCCGTAACAACGTCACAAACCAGTAACCATGCGGCTTTAGCTGTGACGGATAATCCGTCACGTCACCTATATGATTTGCAAAACGTCACACCTAAACCCGCAGCCGGTGCGGGTTGTGACGTTGTTACGGATAAAAACCCCGAAACAGAAGCATTTGTTTTGACGGAAGCAGATTTACTGGAGGTGTCATCATGAGGGCACGGGTCATTGAAGCGTTCCGAACGAAAAAAGGGATGATCCATGCGGGCATGATTATCGAGATCCCACCGGCGCTTTTGGAAAAGTTACAGGAGAAAATCGAGGCGATTCACTCACCGATTGCTGATGGGAAAGCGGAACCTGAAGCATGGCTGACTGAATCCGGTGAGCTGAGAACCCTGGGCGCGATTGACAATCTGGCGGCAGAGATCGTCCGGCTGACGGCTGACAATCTGTCGTTACAACGTGAGCTGCTTATCCGGCATTGTCAGGCGTATGACCGGCGGCATATCGGTCGCCTGTGGGAAGAGTGGGAGGAACGTGCCGCTATCATGGAGCATGACGGCGGTCTGTCTCGCGTGGAAGCCGAGTACCAGGCAGCAAGCCGTTTGCATTTACTGGCGTTCATGGATATTCGTGCTGCCGCGCGAAGCGGAAACAGAGGGGTTATCAATACGTAACGGTTTCGGGGTTTGCAGTTGTTCGCAGTCAATGGTTTTGACTGGTTTTTGCCTTACCCCCTCTTTTTCCGCGCTGTGTCAGTATTCACATACACAGCGCGGAGAGAGAACCGGAGCTGGTTTTCAGGATTTGACGCATCACTACAGGGAGGACATTCAAATGACGAAGAATCACGGGACATTTAACGCGCAGGCCGAGGTCGAACGCATTCGCATCAGACGCACCGAAGCGCGGCGCAAGCTGTACCGCAAGAGCCGACTCGACAAATATCGATCCGAGCTGGTTGCCATGAAACAGGCCGGAGCATCCTGCGCCGACCTGGTGGAGTGGCTCCGGGTGAATCATCGCTGCAAGGTCAACCGCAGTTCCGTTGATCGTTACCTGAAAAAACTGCCGGAGGTTAATGCGGCAACAACTGACGTACCGGAAGCAGCTCAGTCTGAGGAGGATAGTTGATGCCGAGCTTCCGCTCACCGAAGGCACAATCCGTTCACGCCGTATTGCAAAAGGTGGCCCTGGGGACAGGCCGTCATGATCACCGGGACGACGGCAAAATCCATAGTGTCGGTACGGCCCGAGGCTATGAGAACTCACTCAAGGGAAGCGCCGGGTTCATGCGGGACAACCGGTTGGGGGATCTCCGCAATATGTCTCGCGAGATTGCTATGCACTATCTGGAGTCCCGGGCGGCAATAGTATCCCAAAAAACCCTGGATCTCGATCGGCAGGCGCTCCAGATGCATCTGGGCATAAAGCTCGATGTCGTCAAAAGTGAGAAGGAAACCCACCTCTCCACCCGGAGCTATACCCCGGCACAGATCGAGCGCATTGCATCCGCCCAGTCGGAACGAAACAGCCTGGCAACAATAATTGCCCATTGTGGCGGTTTACGGGCGCATGAACTGCTGACGATCCGGCCGGTCAGCGAACAGAAGGCTTCGACACACCGAGAGTGGAGTACGGAGCGTTTCACTGGTCGGGATGGTGAACGCTACACAGTGGAGGGCAAAGGCGGTCTGGTCAGAGAGGTTCTGCTGTCGAAGGATCTGGCGGCACGGTTGGAGGCTACCCGTCTCGTCGAACCTCGACCGGTAGTCGATCGGGGAGTGAACTACACTCAGCATTACGACATCGGCGGTGGGCGGGCTTGGAGTCAGAGCTTTTCGGCGGCCAGTCAGCGGGAGCTGGGTTTTTCCACCGGAGCACATGGCCTGCGCCACAGCTATGCCCAAGAGCGGATGGAGGAGTTACAGAGAAACGGTATGAATTACGATGATGCAAAAGGAACAGTCGCCCAAGAGGTCGGTCATTTTGCATCGGATACTACGGAGGCATATTTAAGATGAAGTTGGTATTTGTTTGTATAGGGTCGTTCTGTTTTCTGGTGCTGCTGATCTACCTGTATATAAAACAGTACAACATGGTGGTTACCTGGGTGAGGCCGGAAGCGGATGCAATTTCTGATACGGCTGAGTGGATTTATGGCAGATACAGCAGCGGCAGAATTGTCCATGCTATGGAAGTCCGTGATGCCGTCGCCGGTTGGGATGCTTTGGCGGCAATCTGGCCAATTGCCGCCATCCTGTCACTGGTGTCTCTTGCCGGCGGTGTTTCCTTTGGCTATTTCACCCGCGATAACCAGTATGCTGCTGAACATGACAAGGCACTTGCTGAACAGGAACGTCAGTACAAGTTCAAGATTGATCATGCAGAAAGGCTTTCCCAGCAAGCGGATCAAAAGGATGGCCAGTCACGCAGGCGTAACAGGGAAGCTGATGCGTTGGAAGCTGACGTAAAACGCCGGGAGGTATCTGTTACTGAACGGGAACAGAAAATTATGAAGATTATTGATGATCAAGTCCGGGATACCAAGAAGAAATATGAAAATCTTCAGGAGGATCACAATAAACGCGGCCATAAGATGAATAACCTGGAAAACGATAAAATTGAGTTCAAGAAAAAGAATAACGCACTCGAACTGGAGATTCTGGAGCTCCAGGAAAAGCTGCACGACCTGACACAGAAAAACTTGTCCCTGAAAAAGGGAAAATAGATATTGCCTTCAGAATTTCGTCGAGATAAAATTCAACCATTATGTAGTACAGCATCCCGCAAGCTGAGAGTCCTGAACGGACAGCGGCCCTGGCACCCAGGAGCCAACCACGGTAAATCCTGGCGGTTCTATTCATACCGGCACAATGTGCAAAGGATAGCGGCGGAGAACAGTCCCACGCTGAATAATCAGGGGGCGAATCGGGAAGGTGACTTCTCGCGGTGGCAAAAGGCCATCGGCCTCGGCAGCACTAGCTGACCGTAAGGCAATCTAACGCGACGCATTTCCTGACATCACGGCATATTCTGAAATGAGGCTCCTTACCGGGAGCCTTTTTCGTTTTGTTGTTGTCGTTCAGGATGGAGACTATTTGGGATGCCATTACGGGTAGCAATATGGTGGCTGTTTTGGATACCAATTTGGTACCTAAATTGGGGAG
>CAIYZD010000377.1 GCA_903930585.1 uncultured Geobacteraceae bacterium
CGTAACCGGTGTTGCTCTTAACGATGCACACTGCGCTGCATGCCACCTTGAAGGTACCGTTGTCAATGACGGCAATGGCAATGTCGATGTGGTAATTGATACAGCCAAGCATATGTCCGATAACAAAACCCATCTGCGTAACGCCGATACCGATGCCGACTTTGCATGGGATCCGGCCGCGCCTAACCACAGCGGCATGGATAACTTCTGCATGAGCTGCCATGACAGCAATGGTGCAACTTCCCCGATGAGCACCCAGATTCAGGCATTGATCAACGCGAAAGGTATTGCCGCTCAGGGTAAAGTCGCATCTGCTTCCAACCCGTTCGGCGACACGATCTCCAACCAGTACGACAAGATGCAGCGTCCGGCCGTTGTTGATGCAAACAGCCAGTTCAATACAACCAACAACTCGCACCATGCGGTTAAAGGTAAAAAGTACGCCGGTCGGTCCAGAGTGACTAAAGGCGGCACAATTGCTGATGCCGCTTTCACCGCCAACTCTTCGGCAACTCTGCCGGGCACACGTTCCACCATTTTTGATGCCGGAAGGTTTGAGTCCACCTATGTAACGTTACAAAATGCCGGTGGCGAAACCGGTACACGTAACGGCGGCACAGCCCTCGGCGACGATTCAACCCTTCACTGCGGCGACTGCCACACTGTCGGCCAGTACCGTGCTGCCGATGTTAACGTCCTCCCCTTCAACAAGGCGGTTATCGGTGCTCACGGTTCCAACAACGAGTATCTTCTCCGTAACTACGCCGGTACCGATCAGCGGCACACCGGTCAAAACCTTACCGCAGCCGGTACGTATATTTCATCCGGACCGTATCTGGTTTGCTTTACCTGCCACAAAATCGGATCCTATGGCAATGGCCAGGGGCATGATGGCGAAAGAGCCGGCAGCGAACAATGCAACGGCCCGTATAATACTCGTTCAGAGCCCGTCCCCGGTTTGTTGAATAAAGTAAGCTCCCTGACTCCTGTTGCGGAAGAATACACCGGTATCGGCGAAGACCGTCTTAAATCTGTAATTACTCAGGTTGGCGGCACCACGGCCGGCTCCTATGGCGCGCAGACTACCGGCCATGGCGGCATGCTCAGCAACATCTACGGCATCCAGTGCGCTAACTGCCATAACGGTGGCCCTGCCAACGGTTTTGGCGGCATCCACGGTTCCAAAGTCCAGACCTACACCGACGGCTTGGGTAATACAACAAAGGTCAGGCGCTTCCTGCCGGGTCTTGGCAACGTTATGTTCGTACCGGGTACCGTAGGTGGTTACACCGGCGGAACATCGGCTACGTACAAATTGTATTCAAGTAACCGGAAGACAGGCACAGCGCTCAGTTACGCTCTGCTGCCGCTTAGAAACGTTCCGTATTCAGCAACAGCCAAGTCTGGTTCCTTCACGTATACGACCGGTGGGGTAACAAACGACCTGAACTGGGAGCAGAAAACCGCGGGACTTGACAAGGGTGCGTCATCTGCCACTCAAGGTCCTTCCGGCTGTTATACTCTCTCAACTGCAGCTCCGAGTGTAAACTACCTGCAATCCGCCGGCTATCCTGCCGATGATGTACGTTACTCACCATCCAAGGATATGAAGGCTGTTGACGGTCAACCGGTACTCGACAGCTGGGGTGGTTGTGAAGACCATGGTGGTGCAGCGGGTAAATCATCTGAACCGTTCACCAGAGGTATTATCCGTCCCGTATCGTACTAATAAATTATCCTGCTATTGGGGGGAACTCTCCCCACTAACGTGATTGTTATTGAGGCCGGCGCTTAGCGCCGGCCTTTTTTCACAGTAACCGGAGGGTCTGTTCTGAATTTGGAACTTTTGACGAAATATGTTCGATCGTATTCTGTAATTATCATTTGCACGTTACTGGTTCTGCTTACCGTTGCTGTCTATATAAAAGTTGGTGGTCACCAGTTCTTGAATTTTGACGACCCTTCCTATGTTACAGAGAACCTCCATGTTTCATCAGGAATAACGGTTGACAATATCTTCTGGGCTTTTTCTTCCATTGATGCCGGCAACTGGCACCCACTTACCTGGTTATCGCACATGGCGGACGTCCAGCTTTACGGTGTTAATCCCCGCGGTCATCACATCACGAACGTCATATTTCATGCCACCTCTTCCGTACTCCTGTTGCTCCTTCTTTTCCGCTGTACCGGATCTTTGTGGCAAAGTTCATTTGTTGCCGCTTTGTTTGCGCTTCATCCATTGCATGTGGAGTCAGTTGCCTGGGTGGCAGAGCGAAAGGACGTCCTCAGCGCGTTTTTAGGGCTCCTTACCCTTTGCCTTTATGCCGAATACGTGGCAAAACGGAACATCGGTCTGTACATTCTTGCTTTTCTTGCATTTGTGCTCGGTTTACTGTCCAAGCCGATGCTTGTAACACTCCCGATAATCATGCTTTTAATGGACTACTGGCCTCTCGACCGCTATCGGCATACAGAAAAACAGGGACTACTTCAATTGTCAGGCAGGACACGAGCAGTTATAATAGAAAAAGCCCCCTTCTTTCTCAGTTCTCTCCTCTCCGGCCTCATAACCATGTACGCCCAGCATAAGGGGGGAGCTACAAATAGCCTTACATCCGTCCCCGTTGTACTCCGCATTGAAAATGCTCTGGTTGCGTATGTGAAGTATATCGGGAAGACACTCTGGCCCAGCGATCTTGCGGTTTTGTACCCGCTTCCGGTCTCGTTTCCGCTGTGGCAGGTCATAGGCTCGTTGTTAGTTCTGTTCAGTGTGACGGTGGCAACGGTAAGAGTTCGGAACCGGCACCCATTTCTGGTAGTGGGATGGTTATGGTTTCTCGTTACTCTTGTACCCGTGATCGGCTTGATTCAGGTCGGAAGTCAGTCTATGGCGGACCGCTACTCTTACATTCCCGTTATAGGGCTTTTCATCATGGCTGCGTGGGGAGTTCCGGTTCTGACAAATGGTTTTAAACGCCGGAAGAGTATTCTGGCGTTACTCGCCGGTTCCCTTATAATCACATCAGCCGTACTTACATGGCAACAGCTCGGCTACTGGCAAAATAATATTTCCCTCTATCAGCATGCACTGCACGTCACTTCCGGCAGCTATCTGGTTCATAGCAACCTGGGGATAGCTTTTGCTGAGGAAGGGGATCTTACAGCAGCAATCCGGGAGTACCGTCAAGCGATTCGGATAAGTCCCTATAGCTTTGATGCTCACGGTAACCTTGGGCTTGCTCTTCTCGAAACGGGGGATCTGGATGGCGCACTTATGGAATGCCAGATAGCTCTGCAGTTAAACCCCGGCAGCTCGAATTCGCATTACAATCTGGGTGTCGCTCTCGCTGCAAAAGGGGCACTTGAAGCAGCAACTCACGAATATCATGAAGCGATACGGTCAAGTCCCAATAACTCAAAGATGCATACCAGTCTTGGACGTGTCTATGCGGAGAATGGGGACTTTGACGCTGCCATTCAGGAGTATACAATCGCACTCAGGATAAGCCCCGGAGACATATTTACCCGTAACAATCTGGATCGAGCTCTTGCCCAAAAGAGGATGAAAGATAGTGGTACGTAGCGACAGCAGTTTTTGGTGCTAAATTTTAAACTGGCTTACAATTCTCTTCAGATCCGCTGCCAGCGAAGATAACCGGTCGGCTGCAGCTGCGGATTCGTGGGCTCCTTTGGAAGTCTTGGCAACGACTTTGGTGATCTGCAACATGTTGTTGCTTATTTCAGAAGTGGTAGCGGTCTGCTCTTCAGCTGCTGTGGCAACTTGATGAATCTGTGAGTTGACGTCATTTATCTGTTGAAGAATTTTTTCAAGAGCTCTTCCGGAGTCTACCGCCTTCTCGCTCCCTTTGGATACTTCACGAACCCCTTCTTCCATAGCTAATACGGCGCCTTTAGTGTCCTGCTGTATAGCCTTGATCATTCCGCCAATTTCACGGGTTGCACGGGTGGTACGCTCGGCAAGCGCCCGCACCTCATCGGCAACGACTGCAAAACCTCTCCCCTGCTCACCCGCTCGAGCCGCCTCGATGGCAGCATTCAGCGCCAGCAGGTTGGTCTGGTCGGCTATATCCTCGATAGTGCCAATGATTTCTCCGATCTGGTCGGAACGGCTTCCCAAACTTTCAACAGCTTTGGCAGAACTTCTTACACGCTCGGCAATGCTGTTCATTACGGCAATGGTTTCATCTACAACCCTGGCGCCGGAAACTGCTGCTGCACTGGCCTGTTGTGAACTTTCCGACGATATAAGGCAATTCTGAGCAATGTTACCGGATGTCGCTGACATTTCTTCCCCGGCTGTGGCGACAGTTTGGGCTTGAGCGGTTACTTCTGCGGCAGCTGCAGCCATCAAGGCGGCGTCGGATTGGAGTTCAACGGCCGATGATGACACTTGTTCACTTGTCTGGTAAATGTGGGAGATAATTAACCTGATTTTCTCAACCAGAGAATTAATTTCGTCGGCCAGTTGACCAAACTCGTCACGAGATGTTTCGTTGATCTTTTTGGTAAGATCTCCTTCGCCTCTGGCGAGATCTGTCACCTTGTCCACAAAGTTGTTAAGTTTCCGTGTTACCGTTACTCGCAGAATTATCGCCAGGAAGATGAAGCTGGCTACCAGTGCCAGACCCCCAAAAACACAGATCCAGAGAGTTGCATTTCTGCTGGCGACGTATCCCTCTTCAATGCTGGTTTTAAGCTTAATGGCTCCCCGCATCTTAGGCTCTTTTGCATGACAAGCATGACAGCGCTCTTCGTTGGGAAGAGGCAATACGGTTTCAAGAATATGGATTCCATTTATGATTTCTTCTGAATTTGCGATCTTGTTATTCTGAAGTACTTCGATAACCAGTGCGTCGCCTTTTGCTCCACTACCGCGCTCTTCCCCCTTGGCATTATAAATTGAAAAAGACACAGCTCGATTCTTTTCTACAATTTCTTTAATGTTGGCCTCTACTATTTTCATGTCCCCTGATATCATGGCGGTTTTAATGTTATCAGCCATTATATTTACTAAGTTAACGCTAGTATTGCGCTGGAGTGTCTGTAACGCCTGATTCTCCAGATACAGGGCTGAACCGCCGACAATAAGAAGCCCTATTATCAGCGACAGGCTGGCCGACAAGAGAATTTTTGCAGCAATGCTGGTCCTTTTTATTGATGGTCCCATTCAAATTCTCCACGTTTTGAAATAGTAAAATTTTAATAGTGATGTTTTTAGTGGGCAATTATACGGGATTCTTTTTAACGCACTTTGACTCGAACCGTTTCTCTCCGAGCCGCACGCATAGACATTGTTGATACTGGCGTCGCTACGGGGTTGAATTTCGGATGGTGAAACGCAAATGTTCTCGGGAACTAAAGCTTAAATTGACGCACCAAACGCTGTAGTTCTTCCGCATGACCATTAAGTTGCGAAGCCGCCGAAGCGGATTCCTGCGCTCCCGCAGAGGTCTGGTGGACCACTTGGGTGATCTGATGCATATTACTGGAAATCTCACTGGTCGTGGCAGTCTGTTCTTCAGCGGCAGTCGCGATCTGGTTGACCTGCATTGCAACGTCATTGATTTGCTCCAAAATATCGTGTAGAGCTTCTCCGGACTTTGCTGCCTCCATTGTGCCGGTTTCAACCTGACTAACACCTTGCTCCATTACCGCGACGGCACCTTTCGTTTCTTTCTGGATGGTCTTGATCATTTCGCCGATTTCTTTAGTGGCACGGGTGGTACGTTCTGCCAGAGCGCGGACTTCGTCGGCAACGACCGCGAAGCCCCGGCCTTGTTCACCGGCGCGGGCCGCTTCAATAGCTGCGTTCAATGCCAGCAGGTTTGTCTGGTCAGCAATGTCTTCTATCGTGCCGATGATAGCCCCGATCTGGTCGCTTCGTGCTCCTAGATTCTCTACCGTTCGAGCCGATTCCTGTACTTTTTCCGCAATCTGCTCCATTACGGTCACAGTCCTCTCAACGACCTGGGCTCCGGCGCTGGCAGATTGCGAAGCGCGTTGCGCCCCTTCGGCAGCCATTTGGCAGTTTTGGGCAATGTCTCCGGATGTGGCCGACATCTCTTCACCCGCTGTAGCAACAGTCACTGATTGAGCTGCTACTTCTTCAGCACCGGTACTACACAATTACAATCCACAATTAAAACCCAAATCAATCACGCAGTACGGATACGTAGATTTGATTTTAATCATTTATTTTATTTTTTGATAGTCGGTAAGATAGCCTGATCACTTGTAGGTAATACACCTACAGCAGGGAGAATGCGATGTGGCGGTTGACGCTAATTCTAACGGGCATGAAGTTGAGGCTCTGTCTTTTTGGCGGGTCGAACTTTCCGGAAGAAAATTTGATGTACTCACGGTTGGTTTGTTTATTGCTTGTTAAATGCGTAAGTCTGCAGCTCGAAGGTTCCTACACTCCGGCGTGTATTTTTTCCTCTCGGATCGGAAGATTAACAAGTGCCGCTAAAGATGCCAGGATAATGTCTGCGTACCACATCCAGAGGAAGTTGCCGTCGTGTGCCATGGCAAGCCCCCCCAGCCATGCGCCTAAAAAACCACCGATCTGATGGGTAAGCAACGTCAGGCCAAAAAGCGTAGCCAAATACCGTATGCCAAACAGTTTCCCGACAAGACCAGCTGTTGGTGGCACAGTGGCCAGCCAGGTGAACCCGAGTGCCGCAGCGAAAATATAAAATGTCAAAACGGTTTTGGGAGCCAGCAGGTATATCCCGATCATCACGGCGCGGCTGCCGTACATGACGGCAAGTATATACTTCATCCGATAACGTGTGCCGAGTGAACCGGCAAACAAGCTGCCGGCGATATTGAACAGGCCGATGATGGCTATTGAGGCAGCGGATACATTTGCGGAATGTCCGCACAGGGCAACTTCCCCGGGCAGATGCGTCACCAGGAAGGCAATGTGAAAGCCGCAGGTGAAAAAGCCCGCATGCAGGCACAGGTAACTCCGGTCACGCATCGCCTGGCGCACCTGATGCCACAAACCCAATGAAGGATGATCTATCGTAACCGACTTTTCAGCAGACTCTTTACCGCACATCACCGAGGCAAGCGGGATTGTGAGCAGGGTTGTGGTCGCCATGGTAAACATGGCGGCAACCCATCCGAACCCGCTGATGATCGCCTGCAACAGCGGTGCAAAAATAAATTGCCCGAGCGAGCCTCCTGCATTTATGAAACCGCCGGCAAAGGCCCGGCGCTCGGAAGGCAGTTTCCGGGATGTGGCGCCGATCAATACGGAAAAGCTCCCCGCACCTGCTCCGGCAGCACTCAGTAACCCCATTGTTGCCACCAGAGACCATTTTGAATTCACGAACGGAGTCAAGGCCAACCCAGCTGCGAGCATGAATGCGCCAACGACAATGACACCAAAAGAACCTCTCTTGTCTGCAATCGCTCCGAAAACAGGTTGGGTCACCCCCCACATTAACTGCCCCACGGCAAGGGCAAAGCTGATTGAAACGATGCCCAGCCCTGTTGAAACATTAATCGGCGAAACGAAAAGCCCGATCGATTGTCTGGCACCCATAGTAATAGCCAGAATTGCCGCAGCGCTCAACATGATTACCCATACAGCCCGAGTTGATTGTTTATACATTTCAGTCCCCTGTAGAAGTAGAAAGGCGGCTCTACGCATTTTCTCAAAGTATTCGACCTCTTGAATAGTTGCTATTCTCCAAAAACCGGTATTCTTTTTATAGTTTCTTTGAGTGCAGAGAGCTTATATGGTTTCTGGATAAAACCAGCCAATTCTTTACCAACAAACTTTTGAGTAGCTTCCTGCTCGTTGTAGCCACTTGATATGATCACCTTGACATCCGGCTTGATCTCGCGCAACTCGCCAAAGCACTGCTCGCCGTCCATATGCGGCATAGTTAAATCCAGGATAACGAGGGTGAAGTCCGGATTTGCTTTAAATATTTCGACCGCATCCCTGCCGTTATTGGCCGTAATCGTCGTAAATCCTAATTCCGTGAGCATTTCTGACCCGATACATCTTACGGACTCTTCGTCATCAACGAGCAGAATTTTACCTTCACCTTTCCATTCGTCCTGCCGGGTTTCGCTGTTCAATATTTCTACCGGTCTGCCGCATGCCGGGAACAGCAGATTAAAGGTAGTTCCTTTTTGTTGCTCGCTATAGACTTTGATGGTCCCTTTGTGACTACGTACAATGCCAAGTACTGCAGCCATGCCCAGCCCCCTTCCGGTGAACTTGGTGGAGAAGAAAGGATCAAATATTTTATTCAGGGTTTCCTCGTCCATGCCGCAGCCGGTGTCGGTTATTTCCAGGAAGACATACAAACCCTCGTGTATGTCTTTATCATTCCAATTATTCTTCAGATAGCTCTTGTCGCAGGTAATGCAACCGGTACGTATGGAAATTTCTCCACTTTTTTCACCGATAGCCTCCGAAGCATTTATTACCAGATTCATGATGACCTGACGAATCTGAGCGGCATCAGCTTCTATCGAAGGGAGTGATGAGGCAAGGTTAAGTCGCAGCACAGCCATCTTTGAAATGGATATTTCCAGCATGTGGAGCATTTCTTCAAGAAGGTAGTTCATATCCAGATGTTCGATAATAAATTTCCCTTTTCCTGAGTAGGCGAGCATCTGTTTAGCCAGATCGGCGGCCTGAACGGAAGCCTGTTCGATGTTCTGCAGATTTTTTATGGCCGGCGATCCTTTGTCTATACGCATCCGCGCTATTTCCGCGTTACCCATGATGGCCATAAGGATGTTATTGAAGTCATGAGCTATGCCACCGGCCAGTACCCCAAGGCTTTCTAATTTTTGTGCATGGAGTAGCTGCTTTTCAAGCATCTGCCGCTCTTCCTCGGCATGTTTTCGCTCGGTTATGTCGAGTGCCACAAGCATCAGGTGTTGTTCCTCACCGAAAACGAACGGTACGAAAAGGCAATCAAGCTCGACCGCGTTCCCATATGTGGTTACTATATACAAATCGCCGCGCTGCGATACTCCTGTTGCCAGGGCAGAATCCGCACGTTCCAGCAAACCAAACTTTTTCCACGATTCGAGACTTCTGAAGTTTTGCCGTTCCAGGTTCTCAATTGTCGTTCCAACGATTCGAGCTGCGGATTCGTTCATTGAAACCGCTTCTCCGGTTGCCTTGTAAGTAAAAAAGCCTACTGGAGAAGTCTGCAGGATCGTCTGGATATAGTTTGTTACGTCACGTATCTTCTTCTCAGCCAGTTTACGTTCAACTAATTCGTTTTTCAGTTGTTCATTAGCTTGGTTTAGATCAACGGTTCGCTGTTCAACGCGTAATTCAAGTTCTTCCTTTGCAGTGCGCAACTCAGCCTCAGCTTTTTTCTCGAGCTTCCATCTGGCTAACAGTATCCACGAAGATATAATGGTCGTTATGGTGAATAAAACAACCAGCCCAAGTTGTGCAAAGGAATCCTTGTGCCACTCGTCAAGGTATTCTTCCACACCAAGTGCTACGACAACCACCAAAGGGTAATCAGGTATTTTTCTATATGTAATAAATCGCTCTGTTTTGTCGATCCCTGCGACACCTTTGAAAGTAGCGTTTGTTATTCCAGCCCTATAATTTGCTGCAAACTCTTTAGATACCGCTTTAGAACCGATGCTGTTGCCGAGATCAGGATATCTGGCAATTAAAGCCAGATCGCCGTCACGGAGAGTGAGAGACCCTTTTTTACCAACATTTACCCCGGAAAAAATAGTGGTAAAGTGATCGAGAGAAATAATGCCGAATGCCGTACCTGCAAACGTACCGTCAGGATTGTTGACACGACGTGCCACGTTCATAACCCATTTACCGGATTCGCGCCCCTTGACGGGCCTGGCTATAAAGAGGGCACTCCTGGGGTTATTGCGCCCAAAAATGAAGTAATCACGGTCAACAACATTTACTCCCTGCTTCAGGTCGCTGGTTCCATAGATGACGTCTCCCCTGGAGTTGGTTAACCGCAACCCCTGGATTGATGGCAGGTAGGAAAGCTGGCGATTCATGTATGTATTCAGATTGTCTTTGTCAATACCTCCTCGGGCTATTTGTGCTTCCGCTTCATACTTCACGGCAACCAGTGCCATGTCGATACTGTTTATCTCGCCTTTGATTTGTTGGTTAAGGACCATTGCAATGTTTTGAGTTAATATGGCAGCCTTCTTTTCGTAATTTATCCTGCTTTGATACAACGCTATGCCTGCAATGCTGAACACAAGAAAATTCAAAAGCACTACTGAAATTGCAAGACGCCTTTTGAAATCAGATAGGGATTCTGTCGATTTTATTGTTTTGGACATAGAACACCTTGTGCAGTAAGTTATGATAGTTGGCTTACTTGAGAATTAAATTACGGTCATAACCGTGGTCAATGTCTTCGGGTCGGTGACCGAAGCATGATATCCTTCTCCAGAAAAAAAAGGCCCCCAGGCAGGGAGCAATAGTTCATAATCTGCTGTACAGTCTCGGTATCAATTTAGACGTGCAGCTTTTTTTCTGCCAGAATCTGGTCGTGGCCGCATACACGGTTGCGACCATGCTCCTTTGCGTAATAGTGCGCATTATCCGCATTTCCGATAATTGTGGTTGGCGTGTCATTTGGGGTAATTCTGGCGTACCCCGCGGAAACGGTGATCCTGCCCACACTGGCATCAAATGAATGGTCTTCTACATTTATCCGGAACCGCTCCAACGATGTTGCAACGTGTTGAGAATCGGTTTGGCGAATCAGGATGACAAATTCGTCACCCCCAAACCGAAAAATACGATCTTGGACACGAAATGATCTTCGCAAGATGCCCGCCAGTTCAATCAGGACTTTGTCGCCCATCAGATGGCCTTGGGAATCATTGATCATCTTGAAGTGATCAATGTCTACGATCGCCAGCCAATTTTCTCGCCCTGTGCCCCGGCGCCTTCCCTCTTGTGCAGAATCTTGCGCAGAAACCGTTGTTAGTAGGCGTTTCAGAGATCGATCAAATGCCTTCCTGTTTGCCAGTCCCGTAAGTCCATCTCGTTGGCTGTCCTCAAGCAAGCTCAGGAAATTGAGATAGACGGCCATGATCCCCTCGACCATGCTGTGTTTAGAAATTGTCAGCTGGCGTTCGGAGACAATCTCGACACTCGCGTATGGAGAGCCGTGCATATACACAGGAAACCAATGATGGTATGCACTCGTTTGGGAATCGAGTTCCGAGGACGCACCTGCCACTTCCAGGCACTTCTGTAACCCCGGAAGATTTTCAATTGCCTCAAAGTCGTTATCCGATGGAATGTCCTCAAGCGAATGAACGTGGACGCCGTCGCTCCATGCGGTAGTCACTGCAGCTAAACCGGTTTCACGGTTATATAGTTGAAGTAAGCGAACAAATCTCGGTTCGATCAACTGGATCAAGGCGTTTATAATTGACGAGTCCAGAAGATTGTTGTCACGCTGTCGCGTAATGTTTTCGATGTGCCTGAGAATACGATTTGCCATGTTATGCTGCTCCTTTAGACTGCATGCTTGAGCATAATCTTAAGAGGTTGTAAGCTTTGTATTTCTGTATTTCGGGGTCACTTTACCTGTGAACAGATCAGCCGTTGCTACCCAGGCAGCACGACCAGCGGTGGCAGCTATCGTGTTGCCGTGCAGGCCGTGAGCCGCAAGGTTCCGAGCCTGCACGGTTTATCTTCTCGTTAGTACATCATGCCGCCTACATAAATGCCCGCAGCCACGAATAGGTCCTTCCCATGGACACGGTAGACATAGGTGATCTTTTTGGACGGAGACTTCTTTCCCGGCTTCGGCCACATGTAATCCACCCACCCTTGGTTGACGCTCCTCGCGGTATTGACAAAGTTTACAAAGATTGCCTTGTCAGTCGGATCGGTTATCAGCAGACAGTGGGGTAACTGGGTAAGTTCAGGTTGCATAGGGTGGGCAAGCATCTTGCCGTCCAGATTCATCAAGAATACGTAGGTATCCTTCCACACGAAATTCCCCTTTGGGTCACCGATCTCCTTGATCGCCGCCGCCAAACCTTTCGAATTAATCAATGCGGCGGCTTCATGACATTTTAGTACGCATTCCTCCTTAGTTGCCGACTGCTCGGCCCAAACGTTAATGGAAAAACAGAGGCTCAAAAAGAGGGCAAATACTATATGCATTTTTTTCATAGGATCTCCTGTATTTTAGTCTACTCGCTGTGGTTATTCCCGCTGATGTGATTATTTGATCCAAGCCTTACCAAGCGGCAGCACAACCCTGCCGAATACTTGGCTGTAAATGGATGAAGCCATCATGTACCAAGCGGCGAGGGCGCACAACATAAGCTCATAACCTGCAACAATCGTCAGATCCGGATATCCGAAATGGGCCAAGTCCAGTAGTATGAAGCCGACCAGCAGCAGGGTAAAGGTCACCGCCATAGCGCAGTGGATCTTCATAGCCGGAATCCACATGACAAAAGTATATAGTGTCCAGGCAACCAGAAACCAGCCTATGTCCTTAGTGTCGGCATGGTATATGTTGAAATTATTCAGAATGAATATGATCCCCAGGGCAATCCAGAACGCCCCGTACGAGACAAATGCGCTGTAACCGAAATTATTGCCACACTTGAACTCTTGGTAGCCAGCGATCAACTGAGCAAGCCCGCCGAAGATAAATGCAAGTGCTACCACGGGGCCGACCCCGCACCAGCCTACATTGTGAAACTGGAGGACCAGCGTCGTGAGACCGAAGCCCGCCAATCCAACGACCCCTGGGTTTCCAACTGTTACTTGACCATGTGACATAGTAAAAGCTCCTTAAATAAGTTTACATAACAGTCTGACACGCCCGCAGATGCGGAGATTCTCGGCCAATATGACACAATGACTAACGTTGCTACTGTTGCCGATTGCCTCCTTTATAGTGGATTTTGTTGAGTAAAGATAATAAAACATTTTTCAGCAGGCTAAAACTAATACGCCCCTGCCATAAAGTCAAAGACATTCCCTCAACTGAAAAAATTCAACCATCACTTCTCTTACGAAATAATGAATATTGCCAAGGAAGACTTTTGTTGATCTTGCAGGTAGTTATCAAGACGGTGCTGCTCAATGAGATTGACCGGCGGGCAATGATCCTAAGCGGCCTTCTTTAGTTCTTCTCTGATTACTTTGCGGAGTATATCTTCCAGAGGTTTTTCAGTTTCAAATTGTTTGCGCAAAAGTTCATTCAATACAGTCTGATAACCTTTGTTTTCTGATACGCCACGAGCTTTAAGAAGATCAAGCACGTCGGTATCAAGATAGGTTGTGATACGAACTTTACCTTTTGAGTTTTCAGCCTGCAATTTGGCAAGGTGCGGTATATCGTTTACCCGTTTCCCCTGACTGAAGTCATATTCTTTACGCATAGCTGGTTTCCTTTCTTTTGGTTGGTTTACGCGCAGAAATGATGCGGATGGTATTTTCATCTGGCAGAGCATAGCAGACAGTCAATGATACCCCACGATGCTTCTTCAAGTTACAGGCGGCTTTGTCTGTGTCTCAGATAATTTCCATATACTGTATATGCATATATTGTATGTATAATGTCAAATAAAAAATGCGCCGATTTATACAAATTGATTGTCGACTACGACACACAGGTTCAAATCCGGATTACGGATTTAAACCGCATAAAGTGTAGGGGGCAAGGCGGCAAATGTTCCAGCCTGCCTTTAGCCCCCTAACCCAAACTGTCAATTATGCCAAGCTCTATAAAGTCATTTGCATCAATGCTTCATAGTGGGGTCTGTGAATTGAATCTAAGCTTTTTGCCAATAGTTAGTATTGGAACATTACTTACGCGTTGTAAACGCCTCAGTCTGTCCATATCGATGTTTGTAGGTAGAAAAAAATCCGATAACTTAACAAAGTTATCGGATCATGATGTTTGGCATCCCAGAGACAATGAAATTGAGAACTGGGAAATGTCGTTTAATATCGGCTTGTTGAGTTAAGTCTGTATGAAAAAATGTAAAATTGTACTGAACGCTACCGTTTTTCAAACATTTAACCGAAATGTGCTCAGGCTGCAAGTCGCATATGAACTTCAGTGGCAATCTTCTTGCCGATCTTTATCTCTGCAAACTTCAGGTCATAACTAATCTGCAGGTTCATCCAGAATTGTGGTGTAGTACCGAAATAACGAGCAAGTCTGAGAGCGGTATCGGGAGTGATTGAACGGCGTTCGCGAATGATTTCATTAATTCGAGGAGCTGGCACACGAAGTTCCAATGACAATGCATGAGCACTCAATTTCAAAGGCAACAAAAACTCTTCGCGCAATATTTCTCCAGGATGTATGGGGCGCATTTTGTTTGTCGGGTTCATTATTCAGCTCCTTAATGATAATCTACTATTTCAACATCGAGCGCATTTCCTTCTTCGAAACGGAAACAAAGCCGCCACTGATCATTGATACGTATGCTCCATTGCCCTTTGCGATCTCCGTGCAAGGTTTCCAGCCGATTGTCTGGCGGTGAACGAAGGTCTTCTATGGCATAGGCGTCATCAAGCATCTGCAGTTTACGCTCAGCAACATTTGCAAATGTCTTAAATTTCCGAGGGCACTTATCCTCGAATAAAGATTGCGTGTTTTTGCATCGAATGGTTTTGATCATGAATAATAGTATAATGGCTAACGTTAAACGTCAA
>CAIYZD010000378.1 GCA_903930585.1 uncultured Geobacteraceae bacterium
CCACGACAACGTCAAATCCCATCTTTTTAAGCAGTGTCACCCCGAATTTAACATTAATCTGATCATCTTCTGCAAACAGTATCCGCAATGTCGGGCCTTCCCAACCGACTACTGTTATTGAGGTTGCGGGCTGGACGGGAGCGGTTTCCCTGCCGACGGCAAAAGGAAGCGTTACGGTGAAACAACTACCGACGCCTGGTGTGCTTTCTACGCTGATTGTTCCACCCATTAGTTCCGCCAGGTGGAGGCTAATGGTCAGACCGAGTCCGGTGCCGCCATATCTGCGGGTTGTGGAGCCATCCTCCTGGGTGAACGGCCTGAAAATGGTTTCAAGGAACTCAGTTGCGATACCGATGCCGGTATCGCGAACCGTTATATGTATGAGCACAAAATTATCGTGCTGCTCCAGGAGTTGAGTTGAAATTGCAACGCTCCCCTGTGGAGTGAACTTGACGGCGTTCCCCAGCAGGTTGAGCAGTATCTGCTTGATCCGCAACTGGTCCCCCATGAGGAGTGGCGGGATATCCCTGGATAGATTCAGCTCCAAGGCAATATGTTTTTCATATGCTACGGTTTTTTGCATCAGGATAACATCGTTGATGCAGTGATGCAGGCTGAATTCAGTCGCTTCTATGAGGATCTTTCCTGCCTCGATTTTTGAAAGATCGAGGATGTCGCTGATCAGGGATAGCAGGCTTTTACAAGAAAGTTTGAGTGTCGCCACATACTCGCACTGTTCCTGCGTCAGTTCTGTCAACTCCAGAAGCTGAGCCATGCCGAGCAGGCCGTTCATCGGGGTGCGTATCTCGTGGCTCATGTTGGCAAGGAACTGGCTCTTGGCAGTGTTGGCCGATTCGGCGGCATTTTTGGCGATAATAAGATTTTCTTCCAGTTGTTTCAGTTCGCTGATATCCAAGTGCTGTATTATGGCATTCGTGACTTTTCCCTCTGAATCAAGAACCGGCGAAATGGTCACCACAAGTACCGACTTCGACCTGTTTTCAAGAGTCAGATTCGTCATCAGAGAGGTATCATAGGTGATAGTAAAGCGGGCGGTACGTCCATTGTCGAATACGTCTTTAACTTGAGGCATGAATCCTTGTTTTTGAATTACTGGATCGTCAAAAATGTTATATATTCCTACAATCTCGTCATCCGTTACCTTGAGTTGGTCTCGTAATACCTTGTTTGCCCGAATGAGCGTCCCTTTTCCATCAGCGACCCACATATTGATCGGACTTTGATCAATGATGCTATTCATAAATACTTCTGATGCCAGCAATTTTCTTTTCAGTTCATACTCGGAGGTTTCATCAACAAGAATCCAGATAGTTCCATCAAACAAATTTCCCGGGTTGACAGCCTTACCGGTAAATCGCGCGCGAAACAGTGTGCCGTCACTTCGGGGCATTTGCAGGCTCGCTGTAAAAGTTTCTCCTGATGCCAGCACGGGATATGCTTCTTTGGTGAACAGGTCATACTCCTCCTGTGACGGGAAGTATGTGCTGGTACTGCTGCCTTTCATTTCTTCCGAATCGTATCCCAATATTTTGCCAAAGGTTTCATTAGCCCATATTTGCTGCCGATTCCGGACTAATGAGATTCCAAAACCAGCATTGTCGAGAATAATTGACTGTTCGCTGGAAATTTGGCGCAAAGCGTCTTCTGCCCGCTTGCGCTCGGTGATATCGAAGAGAATTACGAGATGTTCTCCTGAATATGATTCTCCAAGAGGAGCCGCACTGGCTATTACTGTTTTATCCGTGCCATCTTTGCATCTGATTCTAACCTCTAACAGCTCAAACGCTGCTCCACCCTTTATCGCTTTTTCCAGTCTCCTGCTCCAGGCATCGGCTACATATTGCCGGTACTCAGGATCAGGATAAGCTCTTATCCACCATCTTTCCACGGTAGGGATATCTTCCAACGTGTAACCAAAAGTCCTGATAAATGCAGGATTCAGTAAGGTTACGTTCATGTACTCATCATTTAAGGCCTCAGGGACAGGAGAAGCATTGATTATCGCTTTAAATCTGGTTGCGCTGACCCGGAGTGCTTCCTCCATCTGCTTGCGTTCGGTAATATCTATGAAAATGACCAACAGATTGCCATCACCCAGATCGGCGCCAGAAATCGACATAGTCCGAACTGAACCATCTTTGCACGTAACGGAATAATCTTTGGGAGCAATTACAGTCTGGCGTTCAATAGCATCATTGACGGATGCATCCCACATTGCAATTACGCTATTTCTATACTCTTCATCCGGGTACGC
>CAIYZD010000379.1 GCA_903930585.1 uncultured Geobacteraceae bacterium
AATCGGCAAGGTCGCCCCGGCACGCTACGGGATTGTAGAGGGGGGTAAGGAAGCCGTAACCGAATTCCGGATGGTGGCCTCATCGGACGCTTTCTCCCTGGTTGAAGCAAGACCGCTGACCGGTCGTACCCACCAGATCAGAGTACATCTTTCTTCAGTCGGTCTGCCGATACTTGGCGATTCAACCTATGGTGGCGGGGATGCCGGGAGAATGATGCTGCACTGCTCGACGATGACGTTCCGGAATGCAAAAAATGCGGGAATAGCCGTTATGGCTCCGCTTGATGGGGAATTCGCACTGCGGGTACGGGAACTGCGGTAAAAATTATTCGCCAAATACCTGGGCGCTGAAGAGGTAAATATCACATTCTCCCTGCCAGGCGTCCTGCGGCAGACCGGCTTTGACGCAGGTATGCTGCAGGAACTGGTCGCGATTCCAGCCATATTCGGTGGCCACCTGTGGCAGTAACACGCCGCGATAACTTCCTTTGACGATGTAGATACCATGCGTGCCGACCTTGATTTCTTCAACTGAAGCCGCCTTTTCGAGCGGCGAAAGCACCGAAATATCAAGTAAGAAATCTGACAGGTCCTGGGCCTTCATCGGGTAAAAGCGTGGATCGCGGGTTGCAGCCGAGACCGCCATCTCCTGCACCAACAGATACAGCGGCTGGTTTGAAACAAAATTGCCGATGCAGCCTCGCAGCTCCCCCTTTTGCTTGATCGTGACAAAGCAGCCGGAATGGACGTTCAATCCGGGCGACGTTGATTCGATCACCGGGACCTTTCCGGTAGTGACATAATCGATAATCGTTTCCCGTGTGATCTTCAACAGCTCTTTTTGTTCCTTTTTGGTCAAGAGATCCGACATTGCTTTCCCTCCGTTAAGTCACAGAATCAATAGTTCTTGCGCCGGAACAGCCCCGTTTTGATACTGGTCACGCGGTCCAGGAACAGGACGCCATCCAGATGATCCATTTCGTGCTGGATGGCAACCGCCTCAAAGCCGCCGGCGGTAATCTCCCGAAGGGTGCCGTCCGGCTCACGGAACTGTAGCGTAATTTCGGTGGCACGATCGACATCGCCGGTGTAATCCGGCACGCTCATGCACCCCTCGCGCATGGTCGCCGAACCGCTCCGTCTCGTGATCACAGGATTAACCATGCGCAGCAGACCGTGGTTGTTCTCTTTGCCTTGGCGGTTCTTGGACACGTTCACCACGCAGACACGGAGTATCACACCGATCTGTGGGGCAGCCACTCCGACCGAACCGGGCCCCCCATGCATCGTATCCACCAGATCCTGAATCAGATCATGAATGCTCTGGTCGATCTGCTCTACCTGATGGCAGAGCTTTTTGAGTATCGGATGCGGATACCGCAAAACAGGCTGAACCGGCATCGTTAGAAAGCCACCGGCGTTATGACCCGTACGCCGATTTCCACATTCAGCTCTTGTTTCAGGGCGGCCAATGTCTGTTCCACCCCTTCGGCACTCTCGCCGTCAGGTAGTGCTACCTCCAGCATCAGCACGTAAACCGGCTCTTCCTCCGTGCCGATCAGCTTGGTGTTGAGATCGGTAATATTTATGCTGCGGGCGGCCAGCTCGCGGGTGACGCGATAGACGATTCCCGGCTGGTCGGCGCCATAGACCGAGATCATGCATATCTCGCCGGCCTGTTCCTGGCGGGCAACCTCGTCCTGATGCAGCGTGCGAACTCCGAGGGTCATCCCTATCCGGTCGCACACCGGCTTCAGTTCATCAATCAGCCGTGATTTGCTGAACGGTTTTTTCAGCGAAACAATCAGAATCATGGCAAACTCACCGCCCAGCATCGTGCAACTGGAGTCGGCGATGTTGCAGCCAAGGTTGAAAAGCCCCTCGGTGATGGCGGCCACGATACCGGGGCGGTCTTTACCGACGACTGAAACGGCATAATGCAGGATTTCCGGCTGCTGTGTCATAATCAACCTCACAGATTTTAGTCTTGTCTGGTTTTGCACTAAAACGATATCATCTGCAATGGTTTTTTACACCATCATATCTGTTTCCAGCTTGATGTCAGAAACGATGACAGAAATTCGAAAATCTGATATTCCTTTATCAATAATCAGTAGCATCGAGGAGGAGTCATGCGTCATTCACCGCTTTTGACAGACCTGTACGAACTGACCATGCTGGCCGGTTACCTTGAAGAGGGGATGTCGGAGAAAGCAGCAGTATTTGACCTCTATTTCCGTACAAACCCCTTTGAGGGGGGGTATGCGGTCTTTGCCGGGCTGGAGACGGCATTGGAGCGCCTGATGGCGCTGCACTTCACTTCAGAAGAATTGAACTATCTTGACGGGTTAAAGCTGTTTCAACCGCGTTTTATCAAATTTCTCAGTGAATTCCGTTTCCGGGGGCGGGTGATTGCACCACCGGAGGGAACGGCTGTCTTTGCCAATGAACCGTTTTTGACCGTGGAAGGTACTCTGGCCGAGACCCAGCTGGTTGAAACGCTCCTGCTGAATACGCTCAATTTCCAGACTCTGGTGGCCACGAAGGCCGCCCGCATCGGCCACGCCGCCGGCGATGCCGAGATAATGGAATTCGGTCTGCGCCGGGCTCAGGGAACGGACGGAGGGCTTTCGGCTGCCCGGGCGGCCTGCGTGGGCGGGTGCCGGGGCACAAGCAACGTACTGGCGGGGATGCTGTACGGAGTGCCGGTTCGGGGAACCCAGGCCCACAGTTGGATTCAGGCGTTTTCTGATGAGCTGACGGCCTTCCGTGCCTATGCTGATGCTTTTCCTGACGGCACGATCCTGTTGGTGGATACCTACGACACCCTCAAAAGTGGTCTGCCCAACGCGCTGATAGTGGCACGGGAGTTGCGGGAGCAGGGACATGAACTGCGCGGCATTCGTATCGATTCGGGCGATCTGGCGTATCTGTCCCGAGAAGCCCGAAGGATGCTTGATGAAGCCGGTTTCAGCGCGGTCAGGATTGTGGCATCCAACGACCTGGATGAGCAGGTGATTGAATCGGTACGAAGCGAGGGGGGACGGGTGGATATCTACGGTGTCGGCACCAGGCTCGTTACCTGCGCCGGAACCGGAGGCGGGGCGTTAGGTGGGGTCTACAAGCTGGTGGAGGTTGCCGGTAAACCGACAATGAAAATGACCGGCGACATTGCCAAGGCAACTTTGCCCGGAAAGAAACAGGTGTTGCGGGCGGTGGCGCCGGATGGCGGTTTTATGCAGGACCTTGTCTGCCTGGACGGGGATACGGTCCTGGCAGGCGACACGGTGTATGATCCCACCAATCCACTCCGGCACACAATGCTTCCTCCTGAAGCGCTTCTGACGGATCTGAGACGAGTGGTGATGGAAGATGGCCGGTGCCTGTACGACCGGGAACCGCTGGAGGCCATGGCAGAGCGCTGCCGGAGGGAACTTGCGCTGCTCCCGACCGGCTGTCTCCGCTTTATCAATCCTCACCGTTACAAGGTGTCAATCTCGGCCCCCTTGAACGGCCTGAGAAATATGCTGATCAACGGACAGGAAGTTATTACGGCGTAAATTCAGGAGGAACAGACCATGAAGCCGAAAGCCGCGCTTTTGATTGTGGATGTGCAGAACGATTTTTGTCCCGGCGGGACATTGGCGGTGCCCGATGGTGATCGGGTGGTTGAACCACTTAACCGTGCC
>CAIYZD010000380.1 GCA_903930585.1 uncultured Geobacteraceae bacterium
AGTCCCCTGGAAAACTGAGGAATATTCGCCAGAACAGATTACAGCCGATACGATTCCAGCGATTATGCAGCTTGGTGGTCCGCTGCTTGACATGCACGAGACAGCTGATGAACTGGTCATCAGAGCTGAAGTACCAGGATTAAAGAAAGACGATTTCTCAGTTGAGCTTGTCGGCAGACGGTTGATTAACGGCCCTGAATGCAGTGGTCGCCGAACTCAGTTCCTATTGCGATTGATAAAATTTGCCGACGAGACGGGACTTTGTATCAGAATCATTTACTACCCTCCCTATCACTGTAAATACAATAGTATTGAACGCTATTGGGCTGAACTTAAGAAATCATGGAACGGTTAATTGCTGGATACTGTGGATACCGTGATAAGACGTGCTGGCACTTTTTTCTGGAAGGGACTGCGCACATCAGCGCGGCTGTTAGACGGAGGATATGAGAAAGGCATCACGGTTTGTGGCAAAGAAAAAGTAAAACTTGAACAATGCCTGTCATGCGAAGCAAATCTCTGATTTTCGGGGTCAAAATAGTGTTGGAGAAAAGGGCGCACACAATAAAGGAGCTACACTTCACAGTGTAGCTCCTTTGAATTTGCAAAATGATATATTACGTCATGCCTTACTATCAGGTTGTTTGAGCATCCACAACGGCAATGGCGGCCATGTTGACGATATCGTCAACACTATCACCACGCTGCAGAACATGAACCGGTTTATTCATACCCATCAAAATCGGGCCGATCGCCTCAGCTCCTCCCAGATGATGCAACAGCTTGTAGCAAATGTTTCCCGAGTTCAAATCGGGGAAGATCAGAATGTTTGCGCTTGTTTTCAGTTTGGAGAAGGTGAAGCCTTCCAGCAGTTCGTGAACGACCGCCGTATCAGCCTGCATTTCACCGTCAATAATCAGATCGGGCGCCCGTTGTTTGACAATTTCAACGGCCTGCCGAACTTTCCGGGACTGTGGATGATTTACTGAACCAAAGTTGGAAAAAGAGAGCATGGCAACACGCGGTTCGATATCGAGCATGCGAACTTTTTCGGCCGCCAGGATAGCGGTTTCAGCGAGCTCTTCAGCAGTCGGATCAATGGTTACGGTTGTATCGGCCAGGAAATAGACCCCCTTCTTGAAAACCATCATATACAGGCCATGAACGCTGGAGAGTCCCTGTTGTTTGCCGACAACTTCCAATGCCGGACGGATTGTCTCCGGATAGTGGGTATCAATCCCCCCGAGCAGAGCGTCGGCATCACCCATGCGCACCATCATGGAGCCAAAGTGGGTACGTGACTTACGCCGCAGGATGCGCTGTGATTCAGAGCGCGTCAGCCCTTTACGCTGGCGCAGGCGATAGAGCTCATCGGCATAACCATCCGTCAACCCCGAGTCGGTCGGCTCAATGATCGGAACATCCAGTTCGATATGCAGATCCGCCATTTTCTGTTCGATTTTCTTTTTGTCGCCAATCAGTATCGGCCGGGCGATTCCCTCTTCTACCAGCTCCTTGGCCGCCCGAATAATCTTTTCATTGTCGCCTTCGGGAAAAACAATCGTTTTCGGATCGCTTTTCGCTTTATTGATGACCATGCGCATGATTTCTTTGGACTTACCTTGGGAAAATTCCAAAAGTTCTATATACTTGCCCATATCTGCAATCGGCTGACGGGCAACACCGGACTCCATGGCGGCTTTCGCTATGGCAGGCGCAACATGCAGCAGGACGCGAGGATCGAACGGTTTGGGAATGATGTAGTTCGGGCCGAAAACGAATTTCTGGTTTCCGTATGCCTTACAGACAGAATCAGGGCATTCCTCGCGGGCCAATTGAGCCAACGCCTTAACGGCGGCCAACTTCATTTCTTCATTGATGCAGGTGGCGCGACAATCGAGAGCCCCCCGGAAGATAAACGGAAAACCGAGTACGTTGTTGACCTGGTTCGGATAATCGGAGCGTCCGGTCGCGATCATCACATCGCTACGTACGGAGCGGGCGTCTTCCGGCGTAATTTCCGGATCAGGATTGGCCATGGCGAAGATAACCGGATTAGGGGCCATACTGGCAACCATCTCTTTGGTAAATGCTCCTTTTACGGAAAGACCAAACAGAACATCAGCCCCGGCAGCTGCCTCCTCCAAAGTACGAAAATGGGTATCGGCGGCAAAGAGTTCCTTGTATGGATTCATACCCTCTATTCGCCCTTTGTAGATGACCCCCTTGGTATCGCACATGATCATGTTGTTCGGCTTTACACCAAGGGCAATAGCCAACTTCGCACAAGAGTTGGCGGCAGCGCCGGCGCCGTTGACGACAATACGGATATCTTCGATTTTTTTGTCAACGAGGTACAAGGCATTGAGCAGCGCCGCAGACGAAATAATGGCAGTGCCGTGCTGATCATCATGAAATACCGGAATGTTCATGGTTTTTTTGAGTGTTTCTTCGATATAAAAACACTCGGGAGCCTTGATATCTTCCAGATTGATGCCGCCGAAAGTCGGCTCCAGCAACTGACACGCCTTGATGATCTCATCCGGGTCTTCCGTATCGAGTTCTATATCAAACACGTCGATGTCGGCAAAACGTTTAAAGAGAATCCCTTTCCCTTCCATGACCGGCTTACCGGCCAGGGCGCCAAGGTTACCGAGACCAAGTACGGCGGTACCATTGGAAACAACCGCAATCAGGTTCCCCTTGGCAGTGTATTTATAGGCATCCTCCGGATTCTGCTGAATAGCAAGGCAGGGCAAGGCAACACCGGGCGAGTATGCCATTGAGAGATCTTCGGCAGTCTGGCACGGCTTGGTGGAAATAACCTCTATCTTGCCTTTGCGTCCACTTGAGTGATATTCTAACGAATCTTTAAATTTTGCCATTTTCATTCTCCATTTTTTAGTTTAGTTAAAAACAAGCGAGTTTTTTTGAACCATTACAACGCAACTTTTACTAAAAGTGAAAAAGAATAAACTTGTTGAAATACACTTGTCAAGTAGTTAATCTCGTTACCCAAAAAAACACCCCTCTTCACTGTTTTCAAATAATGTAAATCATGTAATCAATTGACTTATTTCCCGACATTCAGTAGTATTTCTCACGTACTGATAGTCTATCAGATCTGATTCAGGAATCAACTATGCAGAAAATACCATTGAAACTTACCAAAGCAGGCATGATACTTGCCCGTGATGTTTTCCGCGATGACTCGCCAGTCGGGATTCCGATCTGCAGCAAGGGTACGGAGTTGACAGACTCCTTGATTGCTCGCTTTGATTGCATGGATGTCCAGACTGTTCACGTTGAAGGGCATCCCGTCTGGGAAGAGGGAGAACGTTCCATCGACGATCTCCTGCGTGATTTGGACAAGCGCTTCAGCAAAACCCTCCAGGAGCCGCTGAATATCCTGTTGCACGACATCTGTAAAGCGCACCTGACCAAATCAATGGGGGGTGACAGTGGCCGACAAGCGGAGTAATCTCAAAAAAATCATCATGGACACCAAGACGTTACCAACGTTGCCGAGTGTAATTCACAAGCTGGATTCGCTTTCGGATAACGACAAGTCGTCGGTCCAGGAGATGGCCAAAATCGTTTCGTCGGATCAGGTACTTTCAGCCCGTATCCTCCGTTTGGCAAATTCCCCCTCGTATGGTTTCTACCGGGTATCGACGATCTCAAACGCCATGATTCTGCTGGGAGTAAACGTAGTCAAGAGCCTGGCGCTCTCTTCATCCATTTTTGCAATCATGGAGAAAGACAGCATCGGTTTGTGGGAGCATTCTCTTGCGGTCGGCGTGGCGGCAAATCTGATTTCCCGCAAACTGCGGCTGCCTGAATGCGAAGAGATTGCAACTGCCGGACTTTTGCATGATATCGGCAAGGTAATCATCTCCATTAAATGCCGCGAAGCCGAAAGAGACATCCTGAAACTTGTCTCTGCCCGTCAAATCTACATTATGGAAGCCGAGCGGGAAATTATCGATACCGATCATGCAGAGGTCGGGGGATGGCTCTCAAAGAGCTGGTTTCTGCCTGATAAATTAAGCGAACCGATCACCTTTCACCATGATGTTGTCAAATCGGAGAATCATCGCATTAAAACAGCGGTAGTTCACATTGCAGACATACTTATCAGTGCCAGTGGATTCGGCAATAGCGGAGACAGTTTTGTCCCCCCAATCCAGCAGATAGCCTGGGATACACTCAAGATGAATGAGCAGTTGCTGGCAGAACTCGTCGATGAGGTTGAAGATAAGCTTGTGGAAGTTAAAAACTTCAGCCTTGAAATGATGAGTGACTGATGCTGCCATCAGCCAGAATTACCGTTCTCTCTTTCGACCCCCTTTTCGCCTCGCACGTTCAGCTCCGCTTGCACAGCAAAGGTTGTCAGGTTGCCACAATGACCTGTACAGATTCCGCACTGGGAATTTTTTATGCAGATCCTCCGGATTTGCTACTTGTGGATCTCTCCCGCAATTACGAGGAGTGCCTCGGCATCGTTTCAGCTCTCCGAAGTGACAGCTTTTTCAGTGCTGTGCCGATCATCGGCCTCCTTGCCACGGGCGAAAATAACACGCCGGACTGGGAGCAGTGCCCGCTTGATGACTTTCTTGAACTGCCGCTCAATTTCAACGAACTGTTCAGCCGGATTTCTCTGGCCCTCTCCCGCATCAAACGAATTTTTGACAACAACCCGCTGACACGGCTTCCCGGCAACACCTCCATTCAATTGGCCATTGAGGCCGCTATCGGAACAGCCACGGCGGTCTGCTATATCGACATAAACAATTTTAAACCGTATAACGATGCATACGGTTTCTCGCACGGCGACGAAGTAATCCGCATGACGGCCCGAATCATGTTCAATGCTGTCCGCGATGCCGGGGGAGGATTCTGCGGACATATCGGAGGCGACGATTTCGTCAGCATAGTGCCGCTGGATCAGGCCGAAGCGGTGTGTCAGACAATCATCACTCATTTTGACATGATCGTGCTCGATTTGTTTGATGACGAAACAAAGCAGCGCGGCTACTATTTCGGCACGAATCGTAAGGGAGAAAATGAAAATATACCTCTCCTTTCGCTATCTATCGGTATCGTGCCGATGAATATGCCCAAACTCAAGCATGCGGCAAAAGTTTCGGAGGTTGCCGCAGAACTTAAAAAGCTGGCCAAAGAGTCCGGCGACAGTTGCTATGTTGTGGATAATCGCTCTTCATAGCGGTTGATACCCCTCTTGCGCTGTGGTATAGATCATCACACTTTTAAACTTTGGTGACCATAATGATAATGATTGACCGTCTGATTGAACAGGCTCTCCTTGAAGATATCCATACCGGTGACATAACCACGCTTGCAGTAGTTCCGGGAGCGCGACCGGCCTCGGCACGATTACTGGCAAAAGAAACGATGGTGCTGGCAGGCCTGGATACCGCCGCTCGGGTTTTTACTATTCTTGATCCCGACATCCGCTTCTCGGCATGTCTGAGCGACGGAGAGACTGCGCTTCCCGGAGCCCTTTTGGCAACGCTTCAGGGTGAGGCCGCCAAGCTTTTGATGGGTGAACGGGTAGCACTCAACCTGCTCCAGAGGATGTGCGGGATCGCGACGCTTACCGCCAGCTTTGTCACTGCGGTTGCCGGCACGAAAGCCCGCATTGTGGACACCCGCAAAACAACCCCTGGACTGCGGCAGCTTGAGAAATACGCCGTACGGGTCGGCGGCGGCATAAATCACCGCACCGGACTGTATGACGGCGTTCTGATCAAGGAGAACCACATTGCTGCTGCCGGAGGCATCACCGAGGCGATTCGTCGTGCCCGTGCCTATATCCCGCACACGTTGAAAATAGAGATTGAAACCGAGACCCTGTCCCAGGTTGATGAGGCCCTCGCGGCCGGGGCGGATATCATCATGCTGGACAACATGAGCCTGGATGAAATGCGCGCAGCTGTCGGCGCAATCGGCAGCCGGGCTCTGGTGGAAGCCTCCGGCGGCGTCAACCTGGAACGGGTCCGGGCAATTGCTGAGACCGGTGTCGATATCATTTCAGTAGGGGCTTTGACCCATTCATCACGAGCGATGGACATCTCGATGCTTCTGGACTAGCCGGGAAACTTCAGAGGTAGCATTATGCACGATAAAGCCGCCGCCATATTACGCCTGTTCCGTGCCGGAGCGGGGTATACGTCGGGTGAGTATCTCAGCAGGGAACTCTGCGTATCGCGAACCGCGGTGTGGAAACACATATCTGCGTTGAGAAAAAACGGGTACCGGATCGAAGCGGTGCCATCGCGCGGGTATCGGCTTGTCTCCTCGCCTGACATTATCGACCCGCATGAAGTGGCAGCAGTACGAGGCGACACGGTAATCGGCCGGGAACTGGAATATGTGAAAGTGTCCCTCTCGACCAATGCCGATGCTTTCCGGTTAGCGGAACAGGGAGCGGCAGAGGGAACCGTCGTTCTGGCGGATTCGCAAACCGGCGGTAAGGGGCGGCGTGGCAGGGTCTGGTCTTCACCTGCCGGAGTCAACCTGTACTGTTCGGTGCTGCTTCGTCCGGTAATAATGCCGAACGAAGCCCCGCAATTAACCTTTCTCTCCGCAGTGGCTGTTGCACGGGCAATTGAACAGACGACCACACTGATTCCTGAAATTAAATGGCCCAACGATCTGCTTGTCTCCGGCAAAAAGGTGGCTGGCCTGTTAAATGAAATGAGTGCGGAAACCGACGGCATCAACTTCGTCATTCTGGGCATCGGCGTCAACCTGAATATGACTGCGGACCAGTTTCCCAATGATCTGCGTCATCCGGCCACGTCGCTTTTTCTAGAGTCGGGCATCCGGGTTGTTCGCTCACAGTTCACCGGCACCATGCTACGCGAACTTGATCATCTCTATGCCGATTTCCGGGCATATGGTTTCGGTCCGGTGCGCGAAGAGTGGCAACGCCGCTGCAATGCCCGCGGACGTCAGGTCCTTGTTAGCGACTCCGGCACTGAATGTACCGGCGGAAGGTTTATCGGTATCGATTCGGACGGAGCGCTGCTGCTACAATCCGATGACGACAAACAGCACCGAATTACGTGTGGAGATGTGAGGGTGATTTGAATGCTTCTGGTTATTGACGTCGGCAACAGTAACATCGTATTGGGAGTATATGACGGTTCGCTGTTTATTCGCAGTTGGCGTCTTTCCACCGACAAGTCGCGCACATCTGACGAATACGCCGTGCTTCTGCACAGCCTGTTTGAGCAGGCCGGGCTCGAATTTGCCACGGTAAAGGGAACCATCATTTCATCGGTAGTTCCCCCTTTGACCGGTGTAATGGAGGCAATTTCACGCGACTTTTTCAATCTCACCCCCTATGTTGTCGGACCCGGCATCAAGACGGGAATGCCGATCCACTACGACAACCCCCGTGAAGTTGGCGCCGACCGGATTGTCAACGCCGTGGCCGGCTATGAAAAACACCACTGCCCGCTGGTAATAATCGATTTCGGCACCGCCACGACATTCGATTATGTCAACGGTAAAGGGGAGTACTGCGGCGGCGCCATCGCCCCCGGCCTTGCCATTTCGCTTGAGGCGCTCTTTCAGCGCGCCAGCAAGTTGCCACGGATAGATATCGTCAAACCTCCCCACATTATTGCAAAGAACACCATCAACTCGATGCAGGCAGGAATTTTTTTCGGCTACGTCGGGCTTGTCGATGGCATTGTGGAACGTATCCGGGCAGAAACCGATGAAAATTTTCATGTAATCGCAACCGGGGGACTGGCATCGTTGATCGCCCCGGAGTCGAAAACGATCGTTGAAGTCGATGAGAACCTGACGCTTGACGGTTTGCGCATACTGTATGAACGCAACCGCTGATTACCAGATAAGGAGGCAGTTCTATGGGACAGTTTGAAACCAGCAAGATCCGCAACTTGGGCATTGTCGCGCACGGTGGCGCCGGTAAAACGTCGCTTTCAGAGGCAATTCTGTTTGATACCGGCATGATCGACCGGCTTGGACGGGTTGATGACGGCACGTCAACCATGGATTTCGAGCCTGAGGAGATCAAACGGAAAATATCGATTACCTCGGCGCTTGACCACTGCGAGTGGCAGGGACATTCCATCCACATCGTCGATACTCCCGGATATGGCAACTTCATTGCCGACACCCGTGCCTGCATGCGAACCCTGGACTGCGCAGTCATCATTCTCTCGGCAATTTCGGGAGTCAAGGCACAAACGGAGGAAATCTGGAGTTGGGCCAACGAATTCGAAATCCCGCGTATCGCATTTGTCAATAAACTCGACCGTGAACGGGCCAGTTTTCTCCGGGCAATCGATGACATGGAAAAGATGCTGGGAGCACGGGGCGTCGCCATTCAGCTACCGATCGGCCTTGAGGGCGATTTTGAGGGGGTCATCGACCTGATTGCCATGAAAGCCTTCTTCTACTCGAAAGACGGCTCGGGAAAATATCACGAAGGAACCATCCCGGCTGCGTATGTTGAAGATGCCTCGCGCCTGCGGGCACAGATGGTCGAGACGGTTGCCGAAGCCTACGACGCTCTCACCGAAAAATACCTCGACAACGGCGATCTTACGGAAGACGAAATCATTGACGGGTTGCGGGTTGGTACGATGCGTAATACCTTCACCCCTGTCCTCTGCGGAGCGGCCACTGCCAACATCGGTGTCGCTCACCTTCTGGATGCAATCTGCGCCTATCTCCCCTCACCGCTCGATCGAACCAAGGCGGTCGGCGTTCACCCCAAGAGTGAAGAGGTCATTGAACGTGCGCCGGACGAAAAAGAACCGTTCTCCGCACTCGTTTTCAAGACGACTTCCGACCCGTATACCGGAAAAATATCAATCTTCAGAGTCTATTCCGGCGTGCTCAACTCCGATTCGACCATATACAACTCGTCCAAAGGGATTGAAGAGCGCATCGGCCAGATTTACGAGTTGGAGGGAAAAAAACAGCACCCGATCAAGCAGGCGATTGCCGGTGACATCGTTGCGGTTGCCAAGCTCAAAGAAACCGTTACCGGCGACACCCTCTGCGATGTGGCAAAGCCGATCATCTTCGAACCGGCAAAACAGCTGTTACCGGTAATATCATACGCCATCGAACCGAAGACCAAGGCGGATGAGGACAAGATCCATAACGCACTGCACCGCATGATCGAGGAAGAGCCGACGCTTGAGTCGCACCGGGACACACAGACCAAGGAATTCATCATATCCGGCATGGGGCAGGTTCATCTGGAAGTAATAGTTGAAAAGTTGAAACGTAAATTTGGTGTGGAAGTGCTGCTCAAGACGCCTAAGGTACCCTATTTTGAGACGATCCGGGGAACAGCCAAGGTACAGGGAAAATATAAGAAGCAATCGGGTGGCCGTGGACAGTATGGTGACTGCTGGATAGAAATGTCGCCAACCGGGCGTGGCGAAGGGTATGTTTTTGAGGACAAAGTTGTCGGCGGAGTGATTCCGCGCCAGTATATTCCCGCCGTCGATAAAGGTATCCAGGAAGCGTGTCTGGACGGTTTTCTTGCCGGTTACCCGGTCGTTGATTTCAAGGTTGCCCTCTACGATGGCTCTTTCCACACCGTGGACTCATCCGAAATGGCCTTCAAGGTAGCCGGTTCAATGGCATTCAAAAAGGCGATGGAACTCTGTAAACCGGTCCTCCTGGAGCCAATTACAACCATGAAAATCACCGTTCCTGATGAAAATATGGGCGATGTCATCGGCGATCTCAACTCCCGCCGCGGCAAAGTCGTCGGCGTGGAGCCCAAAGCAAATTCACAGATTATTCGTGCTATTGTTCCGATGTCCGAAGTACTGGCCTATTCAAACGACCTCAAATCGATGACCAGCGACCGCGGGCTCTTCAGTATGGAATTTTCTCACTACGAAGAGGTCCCTTCACATCTGTCTCAAAAGATAGTGGCCGAATCTCTGGCGGGAAAGAAAGAAGCGCATAATAATCACTAAGCGGCACTGGGGGCTGTTCATGGATTTTAAGTTAAGTAAAAATTCTGGTGACTCCCAACAGGAGGTGCCCGGAGAGAAAAAGAATCAGAGTGCTCTTCTTGTTCTTCTGCTGATATTGGTCGGCGGATTTACGTATCTCTATTTTTTCACCGGCCTGATCAAACCTCAGGAAGCGCAAAAAGGCGCCGAAGCCCCCCTCGCCGCGCCGCAGATAGTAAAAATTCCGCTGCCGGTCCGCGGGAGTGAACCTGCCAAACCGGACGGCAAAGCACCGGAACAAGGTACCGTACCGAAGAAAGCGGCGACACCCCCTGCTGCCGCAACGCCTCCCAAACTTGTTCCGCCACCAGCCAAGCCGGCAGCGGTACCGATACCGGTGCCGGCCCCTGCGGTAAAAGCAGTTCCAGCGCCGCCAAAACCGAAAGAAGAACCAAAAAAAGCTGAAGCGGTCAAGCCGGTTAACAAAAAATCACCGCTTCCTGATACGAAGGAAGCCAGCAATACGATAACCAGGAGCGAAGAAAAAAAACCTGCACCAGAGGCCAGGAAGCCGACGGTGGCTGAGAACAAGGGGGCATCGACAAAAAGCAGCGAGAAGAAGCCGGTTTCAGTCACTCATCCAAAACCGGTAACCGCCGCAAAAACTCAAAAAGCCGCGACCGGTCCATGGGTGCTGGTTGTCGGGAATTACGTCCTTGCAGAGGCGCTGTCAGCCGACATGGGTCGCGTTCGGAAGGCCGGTTTTGAACCGGTTATTACCCCCTCCGTACACAAAAATACCGCCATGAATCGTCTGTTTGTTTCCGAATTTGATGATCGCGCTTCCGCTCAGCCAACCCTTGAAAAGCTGAAACGGTACACCTCGGATGCATTCGTTCTCGAACAGAATGGCAGGTTTAGCGTATATGCCGGTTCGTACCTGCAAAGCGATTCCGCAACCATCGAAAAAGAGCGTCTGAAAGTAGCAGGCTTTGCGGTAACCGTCAAACATGCCGAAATTGCAATACCTTCCCAGATGTTGTCGATTGGTCCTTTTACCGCTCAAAAAGCGGTAGATACCGCACTTGTCACGTTGAAAAACGCTGGAATAAAAGCGACCGTTACTCAGAAATAGCGGCTCTATTCAATGGCCGAAAAAATCAAATTGACCATATCCCCGGTCGTGGCGGCATACGTCCGGCCGGGGACTCCTCCGGAGGTTAGGTTTGCCGGTTGCTCCGCGGCCGGAAACATGGCACCAAATGATCGGCTGCTGCTCCTGTTCTGCCTCACAAAGGATGCCGAACCGGCCATCCGCACTGCCGCCCTTGCCTGCCTGAAAGATGTACCGGCGCCGGTGATCAGGGAATATCTGGATTGTGCATGTCCCCACCCTTTGGTGCTCGCCGCCTTGCCGCTCCTCTGCAGCCATTATTCCGAAACATGCCCGGTTCCTCAAGCAGCCATTATCGCGGATGAGAATGATCCGGAGGAAGGGACGAATTCGGAGGACCAGGGTACGGAGAGGGAGGGAGAAGAGCCGGTCAATGAAGATGGTGAGGAATTTCTCAGCAAATATAAAGCGGCGCAACTCATGGGAATTGGCGAGAAGATCAAGATGGCGCTTTCCGGTGACAAAGAGTGGCGCTCGATTCTGGTAAAAGATGCAAACAAACTGGTTTCAGGCAGTGTCATAAAAAATCCGCGCATCACGGAAGCTGAAGTACTGACACTTGTCAAATCAGGTATTCAGAACGATGAGATCATGCGACTCATCTGTGCCAACAAGGAATGGATAAAAAGCTATAAAATACGAAAAGCCCTGGTTGAAAACAACCGGACGCCGGTTCAGAACGCCGTCAGATATCTGGGCACGATGAACGACAAAGATTTAGCCTCTTTTTCCAAAAGCAAAAACATCGCTTCCGTTATCTCAACCATGGCAAAACGGCTTCTGTTGAACAAGAAAAAGTAGGTCATCCCGGAGTCATCATGGCACTCGTCAATCATGCAAAAAAAGAAATAAACGCCAAGATCGTCTATTACGGCCCGGCGGGAAGCGGTAAGAGCACGGCATTTACCTATATTTATTCACGGATAAAATCTTCCCTTCGCGGTGAATTAAAAACTGTTCCAGCCGGCGCCGACAAACTGATGTTCTTCGATTTCAGTCCGTTTGAAGCTCCGTTACCGAACGGGTACCGCGTTCGCCTGCACGTCTACACACTTTCCGGACCTGTTACGAACCCGGCAACCTGGAAAATGACACTCAAGGGCGCCGACGGGATCATAATCATGGTTGATCCGGCCCGTGAGCGCGCAGCCGAAGTGAGTGAAAGCGTATCGCAATTGCGGGATTTTCTGTCCGCATATGGAGTCGGACTTCTCGATACCCCTGCCGTTCTGCTGCTCAACAGCTTTACCCACGGCAACCAATCGGGTAACGTCACCGACAGTACAGCTGCTCTCAATCTTTCCCCCATGACAACCTGCCGATCCAACGCAGCCACCGGCGAGGGACTGCTTGAAGCCTTGGCAACACTTTCCCGACAGATACTTGATCGAATCAAGGAGAAGGAAGATGCCTGCGGGGCAGAAATTCCCCCTCCGCTCCCTCACGCAGAACCGGACGATGACGAACCGGCACACCCGGATTTTTCTTCCCACCCCGAGGATGCGGCCCAAAGCGATGGTTCTCCTTCGGTTGCCTTGTTGTCACAAGATGTTGTAGTTACGGGGGGTACCATCCGGATTCCGCTGGAAATAACCCAGGGGGACACGCTGCGCAGGCTGGTTGTGACTGTGAACGTCGAGCTGGAATAAGGTGCGGAAACCGGCCTCACAGGATTGGCACGGATTTGAACGAAATAAAAGCGGCTTAATTGTTCGCCACACTGTCATGATCGGCTTGAATACGCACCTATTACATGCTATAAGCGTTTAAACCGATTCACTTTGGAGGTTGCACGATGGCAATAATCACCGTATCACGTGAAATGGGCACAGGTGCCTATCAGATTGCTTCGGGAGTCGCCCAGAAGCTCAAATATACCCTTATAGACGGGCCACGAATCAAGGCTCTGGCGTCCAAGTACGGCCTGACTCTGGAAATGTTACAGATGGTTGATGAGAAGCCACCTTCCTACGTTACGGCGGAAGACAGGAAACGTGCCGCTGCCCTTAATTCAATCGAATTAATCATTCTGGATCTTGCCCGTAAAGGGAATGTCGTAATTTATGGGCGTGGAGGGCAGGATTTACTAAAAGATTGCAAAAACATTCTCCGCCTTAGATTTATTGCGGATTTTGAAGAGCGGGTGGAACGGTTTGCCGAGCGGGAGTGGATTGATCCCGACATGGCGCGTTCCCTGATACGCCGCAGCGATCATCAACGGGGCGGTTTCATCCATTTCTATTTTGATCGGGACTGGCACGACCCGAATCATTACGATCTGGTATTCAACACCTCACGACTTTCGGAAGCGACGATTATCGACTGCATTACCGCAACGGTCAAAGAACCGGCTTTGAAGGAGTCGGATAAAGCCGCCGTTGCGATAATAGATAGCGTTATTCTGGCAAAGAAGATCGAAACGGCCCTCCTGAACGCTCCCGTGTTGGAAGATTACCGTCCTTTTACCATTTCAATCAACAAAGGGGCGGTGTCAATCAACGGGTATATTGTTTCCGAGGCACAGAAAAAAGCCGCCATCGAGATCGTCAAAGCGGTCAAAGGGGTAACATCAATCAGCGAAGATATCCACGTGGTCGATTACAAGGCTTACAAAGAGAAGATGTAACATCGTTCATGTTCTGATGTGACGAATCCGTTCAAATAAGGGGGCGAGCAGGGAGCTGTCAAAGCGGATCCCTTCACGCCCCTTTCCTATTTCAAGTCCCTCTTCTATCCCATGAAAATCAGAACCGGCCGTCGCCAGCAAGCCGCGTTCCAGCGCGGTGCGCCGCAAAAACTCGATCTCGAGCGGCCAGCCCATATTGTTGTAGACCTCAAGACCGTCGAGTCCCGACGCCTGCAGGGCAACAATAACCGGGGCAAGCGTACCCGGATCCTTGGCTATGCTGGTCGGATGTGCAAGCACCGCAACGCCTCCGATCCGGTGAATCTCCGCAATCGCCTCATCCATCGGCCAATAGCTCTTGGGGACATTGCACGGCACGAGATAGCGGCGAAACGCATCTTCCATCGTCTCGACATACCCCTGTTCCAGTAATGCCCGTGCAATATGCGGGCGGCCAATGGCATCGCGGGCAAAGGCCAGTACGTTCTGGCGGATCAGTGGATCACGTCCTTCGTCACGCAGGCAATTGTTCACCCGCCCGAGGATTTCATCGTTACGCCCCCCGCGACGCCGTCTGAACCCCTCAAGGTTCGACAAAAAGGCCGCATCACGGTAGTCAATACCATATCCGAGCAGGTGGACATCCTGCCACTCTCCGAACTGCACGGAAAGTTCGACAGCCGGAATGACTTCAATTGAAGAACTCTGCCCCGCAACAACCGCTTCATCAACCCCGGCAACTGAGTCGTGGTCGGCAATGGCGATTACGCGTACATCCTGCTTTACGGCAAGGGCGACAATTTCGGAAGGAGTAAAAGCACCGTCGGAATAACAGGAGTGTATATGCAGGTCAATATTCATGGCATGCATAGTAGCGCGGCACGACAAAAAAGAAAACTGCTAAAAAGAAAACCGCTATTGCAGAGAATTCCTGCATAGGATAGAATCCAGTTCATGAAACGTGACGAGATACATTCCGTTATCGCGATTATCCGCGAAGAATACAGAAACTGGCAAACTCCGGCAGTTACGATTGTCGCCCAGTGCAACGGCAGCCCCTTCAAGGTTCTGATCTCCTGCATAATATCGTTGCGTACCAAGGACGAAGTGACGGCCCTGGCATCGGCGAGGCTTTTTGACCGGGCCCAGACCCCCGAAGCGCTGGCGGAACTTTCCGAGGAAGAGATCTCCGGGCTTATCTATCCGGCCGGTTTC
>CAIYZD010000381.1 GCA_903930585.1 uncultured Geobacteraceae bacterium
CAAAGGGGGTTTTGCCGATAATTTCGGCTGGAGTGTAGCCAAGATGATTCTCTACGCGTGAAGATGAGTACGTATACCGTCCTTGCCTATCAACCTCCCAAACCCAATCGGACATATTTTCCACAATTGATTTAACCTAAAAACGGCTATTGACCTCGAATAAATGGTGTAACATACTGACATAGTACGTATTATACTGTCAGGAGGGCTCACCAAATGGGTGAACAGGATATTCAGGTTTTTGATAGTAGTTCACGTGTTGCCGTTGACACCTTTGCCGGTCGCATTCACATCGAATGGGATCACAATGCAGCGGTCACCCCTATGGGGCAACTACCTTTTTTCATTGAGTTTATGAAAGCGAGCGGCCTATACGACTCTTTTTTGGCTGACTGTCCGCTTTGCTATACGAGTCCGAATGCGCCGAACATCAAGGATGTCCTGGGCACGATCATCTTGTCGATTCTTGCCGGGCACAAGCGGTATTCTCACGTTACTACCATCCGCACCGATCAGGTCAATCCTGAACTCTTAGGAATGGTAGCAGTTGCCAGCGAGGACTCAGTCCGGCGGGCATTCACCCTTGTAGATGAAAAAGCTGCTACAGACTGGCTTGATCGGCACTTGGCCCAGAGTACTCGCCCTGTGCTTGGGCTTGCACCGTGGATATTGGACACAGACAACACAGTCAAACCGCTATACGGAAAACAGGAAGGGGCCGTTGTAAGCTACAATCCCAAGAAACCTGGGCGCCCTTCCCATTCGTACCACAGTTACTTCATGGCCAACACCCGCATGGCTCTTGGTGTGGAAGTGGAAGCCGGTGACAAGCATACCGGTAAACATGTTGCTGTCGGCCTCTGGAAGTATCTGGATTCATTGCCCAGAGAGCTTTGGCCGGTTTTCATCCGAGGCGACGTCTCGTTTGGTTCGGAATCTATCATGTATGAAGCAGAAGAGCGCCAGCTCCATTACTTGACCAAGCTTCGCCTGACCTCGAATGTCAAAAAACTCATCGAACGAGTGATCGCCAAAGGCGACTGGGTTGATGCAGGCCAGGGTTTCAGAGGAGCGGAAACCACACTTCGTCTTACGGGCTGGAGTAAAAGCCGAAGAGTCATCGTGCTGAAACGACCTATCCGTGGAGAGGTACTTCTGACGGATGGCCAACTCAATCTGGCATTCATCGAAACAGAAAACGGCATCAAAAAGTACGATTACCAGGTTCTGGTCACTTCACTTCCTGATGAACTACTGGCTGTTGCTCAGCATTACCGAGATCGTGGCGACTGCGAAAACTGTTTCGATGAATTGAAGAACCAGTGGGGTTGGGGCGGTTTCACCACCAAGGATCTGCATCGCTGTCGAATCATAAGCCGCCTGGTGGCTTTGGTGTACAACTGGTGGTCTCTCTATGCAAGACTGTTGAACCCTGACAAGCACCATGAGGCAACTACCAGCAGGCCGCTTATGCTTCAATCCGTTGGCAGGAAAACGACCCATGCCGGTCAGACCACCGTTACGGTCACGAGTACCCATGCAAAAGTAACTGTAGTACAGGCTGCAATGCAAGAACTGACAAGGTTTTTCAAAGAACTTACCCGTGCTGCGGAGCAGTTGGGGGTAGCTGGGAGAGTCAGCCTCATAGCGCAGAGGGCATTCAGGAAATTGTTGGCGTCGTTGCCACCTCTCCCTACACCGAAATTGCTACCATCAACCGGCTGAAACACAGCCAACCGCCGTTTTTAGGTTTAATGATCTGAGTCAAGATTTTGGAGTATTGCGGGGAAAAATAAACTTTCAGGTAAAATCTGAAGAGGCACCGAGAAAGCGAACAGTGGTACTATTACGCTCCCTGCAGCGTTCTCAGTAACTCCAACTGCTCTGAAGCCGTGGCGGGAACGGTTTGTCCGGCCCGTTCCAGCAGCGGCGCTACTGCCGGTCCCGGTGGGATGCGGGGATAGGCGCTGTCGCTCAGTTCGTGGATGAGGCGCATGGTGCGAAAGGCGTCAAACCATGCGTGGAACGCGGCCAGAAACTTCTCCCCCTCCCGGTTGTTCTTCCGCACATTTTCCCAGGTGGCGCTGAAATCAATCTCCTCCAGAAACGCACCGAGAACCGGGTCGATTTCGGTAGCCGCAGTCAGTACCGTTGCCGCATCAGCTTCCGGATTTCCCGTCACACACGTCAACCACTTTTCAACTATTAAAAACAGAACCGGCTGATAGAAAAGCAGTCGCTGTTCCCCGTCATTCAGCATGTCGCCGACGGAACGCCCGGTGCCGAAAGGAACGCGATGCGATGAGCGGGGAGAGGGGTGTACGACCGTTCCGGTGAGCGTTGCAACTCCGGATGTTTTATGGATCTGCTGGAGAAAGTAAAAATCTTCACCGGCGAGACGGCGGTTCATGCCTCCGGCGGCAACGTAGGCCGAGGCCCGGCAGGCCATGGCGCTTCCCACGGTGTGGAAAGCGTACGGGGATCCGGCCTGTTCCAGTGCGAGCACGTACACACGCAGGAATAGTTCGTAGCGATCGATGGCGCTCTGTCCCTCCGGAGTGGTGGCCGGACGGTGCCGGTACGGGATGCTGGCGCCGCCTGCCGTTGCTGTGGCAAAATGGCTGGTGAGGGCAGGGAGGTAGTCCGGTTGTACCACCGTGTCGGCATCAAGGCAGATAAGGAGCGGTGGGCTGTTGCGGTAGTCAAGCAGCGTCAGCGCCAGATCAAGGCCGATCTTGCGTGCCAGTCCGACACCCTGTCTGTCTGGCAGTTCGTTACCGGTCGATGCGGCATCCACCCAGAAAAGGTTGCTCAATCCGAACTGCTGTTGCCAGAGCGGGAGGTTCTCCAGCGTCGCACAATTGTCGGCTGTTTCCGCTTCAGAGGCATCGGCGCGTTGGTTGACCACAATCAGTATGGCGAAGCGCTCCAGCAGATCGGCCGGATTGCGGGAGAGCGATTCCAGGGTCAAGGGCAGATTGGCCGCCTCAGCTAAAGAGGGAATAACGATGGCGCCGTCGAAACGGCGCGATGGCGCCTTGTTGATGACCCAGGGGGCGCCTGCGGCCCGTTTTTTCAGATAGGCGGCTATGTTTTTCGGAAGGTGTGTATCAGGCATAATGGAATTTGTTTGTTTCGTTTGTCCGGAGCGAGGTTACCTCATCATACTGTCAGCGGCCGTAAAGAGTACGATGGCAACGCTGATGTAGCCGTTCATGTTGAAGAATGCCGCATCAAGTTTGGTCAGATCGCCATCTTTGAGCAGCCAGTGTTCGTACAGGAGCATGGCTACCGAGGCCAGAATACCGATCAGAAAAAACGTTCCCAAATGCATGAGAGAGAAGAGGGTAAAGAGCAGGCCGATCATGATCAGATGAAATATCCGGGCTGCCCAGAGCGACCCGTTCACGCCGAGCAGCACCGGAATGGAGTGGAGTCCGGCGGTCCGGTCGAAGTCAAGATCCTGGAGCGCATAGAGGATATCGAACCCGGCAACCCAGAACAGAACCACACCTCCCAGAATGAGCGCCGGGGAGTCAATCGTACCGCGTATCGCGATCCAGGCCCCGATCGGGGCTCCGGCCAGGCAGATGCCGAGCACCACGTGGGCAAGCGAGGTGAAGCGCTTGCAGTAGGAGTAGAGCAACAGGAAGAACAGGGCGACGGGGGCGAGCTTGAGGCAGAGCGGGTTAAGCATGTATGCTGAAAAGAGCATCAGGGCGGTCGATACGACGATAAAAATAAAAGTCAGCCCCTTGCCGATCAAGCCGGCCGGTATGGCCCTGACGGCGGTGCGCGGGTTACGGGCGTCGATCTCGGCGTCGATCAGGCGGTTCATAGCCATGGCTGCCGTGCGGGCACCAACCATGGCAAGGATGATCCAGAAGCTCTGCCGGACTGAAGGAAATCCTCCGGCGGCCAGCAGTGCGCCGGTGAAGGCGAACGGGAGTGCAAAGATCGTATGGGCGAATTTGATCATCTCCAGAAATACGCCGATTCGTGTGATGAGGGTGGTCATGCTAATTCGTACTCCTTCCAGCGACGTGTAACCATAGCGGCGATCTCGTCGGAAACCCGTACTTCCGGCCGGGATGTCCGGCTGCCGGTTGCATCAACGGCAAGCCGCCCGGTGGTGTCATAAACGATGTCATTGATAGTGTCGGTCAGGTTGATGCTTCTCCAGGCGGCATGCGAAAGTGTCAGCGGTTTCCTGTCGGCGGCAACGAACAGCAGGAGTCGCGCCGACCTGAACCAGGGAAGATCCCACAATTGGCCGGAAATGTTCCGTACCATGCCCGGTTGCGGCTTTTCAAGGGAAATGATGGCGCTGCCGTGGAAAACCCACTCCATCGGGAAATGGATATCTGCTATTTCCGGCATTAATCGCTGCAGAAATGCCAGCAGCAACCGTTCCCACGCCTGGGACATCCAGCAGTCCTCCATGGGGGGCGGGCCGACGATAGTTGCCGGGATGATGGCGTCAGGACGGTGGCTGATGGCGGTAACCCGCAGCCGGGCTGCCGGAGCGGCAGCTGCATAAAAACCGGTGTGGTTTCCGAACGGCCCTTCCATTACCATATCCCCCGGTTCCACATACCCTTCGATGACGACTTCCGCACCGAGCGGAACCTGCAGAGAAACCGTGTGACAGGGGGCCGTGGCAAGGGGAATGCCACGCAAAAACCCGGCAAAAGTCAGCTCGTCAAGGTCGCCGGGGAGCGGAAACATGGCGCTGAAAAGGGTGGCCGGAACACCGCCGAGAACAATAGCCACCGGCATTGGTTTGCCGGCATGCCGGTAGAGTTCGGCATGCCGGGCTGCGCCGCTCCCCGTTTTCCACTGGATGGCCACCTCCCGTTCGCCGCGTAGTTGCACCCGGTACACGCCGCAGTTGGGCGTGCCGCCATCCGGATCGGTGGTAACTACCTGCGGCAGGGTGATGTAGCGGGGATGCCCCTCGGCTGCACCGTCGCCCGGCCAGCCCTGCAGAAACGGGAACCGGGTCAGGTCCGGAGGATTCACCGGAATCAGCGCCGGGTCCGGTTCGGCAGCGGCATGGGGGGTAAAGCGGGCGAATTCGGGCAGGTCGGCGATCTGCCGATCAAGTGACGGGAGGTCTAATCCGGCGATTCCGTCAAGGAGAGCGGCGAGACGAGCGGTTAATTCACTCGTATCAGCGATGTTGAGTGCATGGCAGACCCGTTTTTCCGAGCCGAACAGATTGACGGCAAGCGGAAACGGAGTACCTCCCGGCTGTTCAAAGAGGAGCGCCGACCCCCCTCCCGGTTGTTTGCAGACCCGGTTGGTGATGGCGGCAATTTCCAGGACCGGATCGGCAGGTACAGCGATGCGGGAGAGTTCTCCGTCGGCTTCGAGGAGGGAGATGAACTCGTGCAGGGAATTTATCGGCATGGTGCCTGCCAGGCAAGCTTGTTCATGGGTTACCCTTTCAACAGCTCTTTGATGTGCGGGATGTATACCAGAGTGAAGTGTAGTATGGAGCGATGAGGGAGGCAATGAAATTCCATACGGGCCGGGCTCAGGCGGCATAAGCCGATTCCTGCGAGTCGTTTTTATATAATGGTTACCGGTGCATATGATGTTGCAACAGAGTCACTTATTGGGGTATTCTCTTCTGGGGAGTGAGTCCCATTGGAACACCCGAAGCAAGGGGTGCGGGCGACTAACGCACGAATCATTCATACTCTGCTTCCTGACTTTACCAGACGGCTGCCTTGCGTGGCAGGGAATTAATCTATGGCGATACTGATTACCGGTGATATGCATGGGGAAAAAGGGATTCACCGTTTGGATCCGGTCTCCTTTCCGGAAGGAAATGTGCTGGATCGTGATGACTTCGTTATCATTGCGGGTGATTTCCAACTGATCTATGCCCACGGCGGCATGACCAAACACGAACGGATGTTGCTTGAATGGCTCTCCGAACGCCCCTGGACGACGTTGTTTATTGACGGTAACCACGAGCATATGCCGCGACTGAAGTCTTTACCTCTGGAGGAGCGCTTTGGCGGGACCGTGGGGCGTGCCGCTCCCAACGTCTATTATCTGCTGCGTGGCGAACGATACGTGATCGATGATCGGAGTATACTCTGTCTGGGGGGAGCCCATTCCATAGATCGCGACCGGAGAATTCCGGGCGAATCGTGGTTTCATGAGGAGGTGCCTGGCGAGTCAGATGTCATGGCGGCCAGAAAAGCTGCTGCACGAGGGCCGGTTGATCTGTTCTTGACCCATACCTGTCCCACGGACATCAAGTTTCAATTGCCGATTCAGAGCCGAAACGACATCAGTGATCCAACCGAACACATTCTCGCCGAGTTGCGCCCGCTCGTACAGCCGCGCTACTGGGTATTCGGCCATTTTCATGTCAACTGGAAGGGGCGCGAGAATGGGATAGAGTACACCTGTCTGTTCGATGAAATCGCGCTTCTTGACCCGAAGCTCGGTATCATCCCGTTGGGTAAGAAGCCGATGACGAAACAGCCGCCAAAATCAGATCCGGCAGGAATGACGACTGCCCCGACGGAACCTTCCGGCAAACTGCCGAAACCTTCCCGTTTGCCGCAATCGCAGCCGTCACCCGAGATACCTCAAAAGGGGTTCGCAACCTGGGGGGGAGAATAACGGCAAAATAAGCTTCCCTGCTCTACAGTACACATAGAAAGAGGCGGACCCGGTGTCCGCCTCTTTCATGTACAGCAATGTAACCGGTGTTATCTGGCGGCCACCGCTTCGGCTGCCGCACGCCCGAGTGCTTCGCACTGCTCAAGTACTTCCGGTTTTGGTGAAAACAGGGTTCGCACCGTATCTCCTACCAGTTTGAATCCGAGGGTTTTGAGGCGGTCCTCCGCCATCTTGCATGCCTCACCGCTCCAGCCATAGCTGCCGAAGATGCCGGCCAGATTGGTTTTCAACTTTACGGTGCTGAGATAGGCCAGCACCTCCCACATCGGTTTTGCAATATCACGGTTAAAGGTCGGGATGCCGAACAGCAGCGCATCGGCCTCCTCCATCAGATTGCGCAGTTCACTGGCATTCAGGCTGTTGATGTGGTAGCTGATAACTTCGATCCCGTCATAAGCTGCACCATTGGCAACGGCTTGGGCCATTTTTTCGGTGCTGCCGTGTGGTGACAGAAACAGGATAACAATTTTTTTGTGTTGTGAGGTCGGCTTGCTCCAGTTTTCAAACTGCTGGATAACCCTCCATGGGTCACGCCTGATGATCGGTCCATGGCTGGGACAGATCATGTCGATCACGTCGTGGCGAATCTTCTCGACTGCCGATAGCACCTTGTCTTTGAAGGGGCGGAAGATGCAGTCGAAGTAAAAATGGCGCGCGGAGGTAAAATCGTCCACTTCGTCGTTAAAGATATGTCCTGCCTGCCAGTAATGGGCGGCAAAGGCATCACAGGTAAAGAGGATGTTATCTTCCTCCAACCGTGTGAACATGGTGTCGGGCCAATGAAGAAAAGGGGCCATGATAAAGCGGAGCGTACGTCCACCCAGATCGAGGGTGTCGCCATCTTTTACGGTCTGACAGGTAATCGGGCGGGGGAGAATATTGCCGAGAAAATTTTTGGCGGCTGTCGAACAGTAGACTATGGCCTGGGGAGCCTGTTCCAGCAGGTATAACAGTGAACCGGAGTGGTCGTGCTCCGTATGGTTGACGATGATATAGTCGATGGTTGCGGGGTCCACCAGGGACCTGACCTTATCCATGTATTCATCGACAAATTTTTCTTCGACCGTATCGATGAGAACAGTCTTGTCAGCCCCTTTGTACAAATAGGCATTATAGCTGGTGCCATGTTCCGTTGGAAAAAGATCGTCAAAGACCCGCAGATCCGGATCCTCCGAGCCGATCCAGTAAAGTCCCGGTTTGATTTCTATCGGTCCCATCATGAGGTGTACTCTCCTTTGTTGTGCAGCTATCCGCAGCATTGAGGCGGCTGCTTGCGTGGTTTTATTTCACTCTGATTGTAAAATACCGGGCCAATATATCAGAACTGATATCTTGTGCCAAGTTGCAAATAATGGGGTGCCGTTGCAGAATTCTCCGGATTCTTGTGTTGAAGGTTGAAACCATGCAATACTGCAACGAAAGTGTCTGTTCACAGGTACTAATTTTCATGATCCAAAACATGGAGTACTACCGTGGCGAAAACAATGGCAAAAAAAGCGTACGTCTGTTCCGACTGCGGCGCGGAATACCTGAAATGGCAGGGACAGTGTGCTGCTTGTAAGGCATGGAGTACTGTGACTGAAGTCCGGCTCGCACCTGCAACTACCGCTGGCCGCCGAGAAGGATTTTCCGGATCCGTTTCAGCAGTGACGCTGCTGGGGGAGGTGGAGTGCACTGAACAGGCGCGCTTTTCCAGTGGAAGCGAGGAATTCGACCGAGTCCTGGGTGGCGGCTTCGTCCCCGGCTCGGTGGTGCTTATCGGCGGGGACCCGGGAGCGGGAAAGAGCACCATACTGTTGCAGACCATGTGCCACGCGGCCGGGTCTCGGGAGGTACTCTACGTCTCAGGCGAAGAGTCACTGCAACAGATCGCAAACAGAGCGGCTCGATTGAAACTTCCGACGAACAAAGTCAAAATGCTCGCCGAAAGCTCCGTCGAGCGGGTGCTGGAGGTCGCTGCAATCGAGCGCCCGGAGGTTATCGTCATTGACTCCATCCAGGTCATGCACGTGGACGGAGTCGATGCGGCCCCGGGCGGGGTATCCCAAGTGCGCGAGAGCGCCGCAACCCTCACCTGTTTCGCCAAGACCACCGGCGTCGTACTTATTTTGGTGGGGCATGTCACCAAAGACCAGGCACTTGCAGGCCCGATGACACTCTCTCACATGGTAGATACCCAGGTAATGTTGAGTTCGACGGAGGACGCCCGCTACCGACTTATGCGCACCACCAAGAACCGCTTCGGAGCGGTAAATGAACTCGGGATTTTTGCGATGACCGAACGTGGTCTCCGGGAAGTCAAGAACCCCTCGGCGATCTTCCTTTCCCGCACCGACAAGGCCTCCCCTGGGAGCCTGATCAGTGTACTATGGGAGGGAACCCGGCCGCTGCTGCTGGAGATTCAGGCCCTGGTGGTGGCTGCGCAGTACGGGACTCCCCGTCGGCTCGGAATCGGGCTGGACCAGAATCGGATCGCCATGATACTCGCTGTCCTCGCTAAGCATGGGGGGCTCACTCTCTATGGGGATGATGTTTTCGTAAATATCGTTGGGGGTGTCAAGACTTCCGAAACCAGCTCCGATCTGGCCGTGGCGCTCGCTATCGTGTCGAGCCTGCAAAACAAAACTCTTCCGCAGAATCTCGTCGTTTTCGGCGAGATTGGACTTTCCGGGGAAATCCGCCCGGTCTCTAATGGAGAGATGCGCCTCAAGGAGAGCTCCAAGCACGGCTTCACCCGAGCCATCGTCCCGAAAGGGAATATCCCGAAACAAGGAATAAGCGGCATGCAGATCACCGGTGTCGTCGACCTGAACGAAGCACTGGATGCCATAAACTCAATCAGTGAGGCCGAATAGGATTGGCACAGCGATACTGAGATCTCGTTAGTCCAAAAAATTATCACTTCCACCTTTTCATGAGCTGGTGCGGGATCTCGAACTGATCCAGCGCCTTACCGACCGTCTGATTGACGATATCGTCGATGGTCTGCGGGTGGCTGTAGAAGGCCGGAACCGGCGGCAGGATGACCGAGCCGTAACGGGTCGCCTGTGCCATGAGTTCAATGTGCCCCAGGTGCAAGGGGGCTTCGCGCACCAGCAGCACGAGCCGACGACGCTCCTTCAGGCAGACGTCGGCGGCACGCGCCAGCAGGTTGTCATTGTGGGAATTGGCGATCTGCGAAAGGGTCTTGATCGAGCAGGGAGCTACAATCATGCCGGCGGTGATGAACGAACCGCTGGCCACCGCTGCGCCGATGTCGCCATGTTGGTAGACCACGTCGGCCATGGCTTCCACCTCGGAGACCTTCCAGTTTGTCTCCTCGACGATGGTGCGTCTGGCCGAAGGCGACAACACCAAGTGGGTTTCAATGCCGGTGACGTCTTTGAGCACCTCCAGGGCACGGATCCCGTAGATGCTTCCGGAGGCTCCGGACACGCCGATTATGATTCGCCGCATAATTTTTGTCCCCATTGTTTAGTTACAGTTATGACATCGCTTTTGCACAACAATGAGCAGGTGCTGGCCAAAGGCATTGATGAAGGGAACCTTTTGGAGAAACTTTTCCATACGGCCTACCGTATGTCTTATCCTATCCAGATCCCCTCCGGATAAATACTCTAGAATAAGATACGGCGCAACCTCGATTTCAAACGACCCTTGCCACAGAATATCGAAGCCGTTATCCTCAAACATCCCTTTCAACTGCTGCCGGGAAAAGTTGTAATGGATGCCGTATTCAGGTTCAGGATTTCTCCAGTTGTATTCGCGGGTGGCGTGAAGGTTGTGGTAAGGCGGAAGTATCTGGTCGAAAATCAAGCTCACCATCTTCTCCAACAAACGGAATGGATTGAGACTGTAATCGATATTGTGGAGACTGGGTACGGAAAGTACAGCTATACCGCCTTCTTGAAGAAGGTCATAACAGTTCTGCACGCCTTTAGCCGGGTCGAGAAGGTGCTCCAGTACTTCAGTCATAAGGATGGTGCTGAAGAGATTGCGGCCGAAGGGAGGATGGAGGATATCTCCTGCGACGAAAGCAGGCTTCGGGACGCTTCCCTCCATTGTTCCAATCTTCTCCATAGCTATGGAAAGCTTGATTTCATCAAGATCCAGACCGATTACTTCTTCGGACAAGTTCTGCGCGATATAAAAAGTGTCTTCTCCGAAGCCGCATCCATAATCCAGCCATGGGCCTCCCTTTCTCCCATAGCGATGAAGCAGTTCCCTCACCCTCTGATACTTCTCGTAATAAAAAAAACGTTCCAATGGCGGCCTTACGGCAGCATGCTTTTCAAAACTGTTGTAATCGTCACGGAGCGAATATTTTCTCTCAATAGAATATATGTCCCAGAGAGTCATTCCTTCTTTTACGCATGTTGAGTGCCGGCTATTCAGTACCGCTTCCCTTCGATACCTTACAAAGCCCAAAGCAAAATACGAAAAGGCAATGATCGCCGCAAAATATACTTTAAGCAAAAGTACATCCGCTACAAAAAGCAGTAAAAAAGATATCTCGATTGCCAGTCGTCTTTGTTTTGATGAGATCTTCATCACCGGTTACTCGGACATCCTGGCTAATAAACCTTTACGCCGCGCGTTCCTCACCGCATAGCATAAAGAACTGAAGGCAATGACATTATAAATGGCCGTAAGCAGGAATCCCCAGAGAAGAGGATGGTGAGTTTTGGGAGCAAAGCCGTAAAAAGAACGAAAGTACTCTAAAAAGTGGGTAAGGGGTATCAGGTACGCCACATATGAAAGTGGCAGAGGCAGGACATCGACGGGATAATAGATGCCGCTGAGGAGAGTCAGAATGCTCACGATGGAGGTGGCGCCCACATGGGCTCGCCCCCCGAAACGGAAGGCAAGGGCGCATACCGAAATGCCGACGGAGGCGGAAAAAAAGACCAGCCCCGCAAAAAACAGCAGGAGACGGGCTATGCCGGAATCGAAAAAGTTGAGATGGAATAATTGAGAGGATACAGCGCACATGAGCAGAAAAACTATGGAAGAGTGAAACACCCCCATTAACCATGAGCCTGCAACAAGATGAAATGGGTTTATGGGCGCTACCATCTCATGTTTGAGGCTTTTATTCCATATGCTGTAGAGAATGACATACGCCATGTCCAACTGGCCGATCTGGATTACACTGAAGGCGATCACACCTATGAGTACGAATTCGATACTCTTCGGATCAACCTTCAGGAAACGCGTGAGGAGCCCAACGGAAACAAGACTGATGAAAGGCCAGAAGAGAATCTCGACGAGATGAAAGATCCTCTTTCTGGTGATGAGCATGTTTTTATAGGCAAAACCATTAATTTGGATGAGGTGCTTTCGAAAGTTCAAGAAATACATCCTCCAAATCCGGCTTTATGATCTCAATGTCCTGCAGAATAATATTCCCTTGTAACACGAGCGTTCTCATCAGAGTATCGAGCCTCTTTCTGTGATCGTCGACGGTTATGGTAACGAGATTTTCCGTGACCTCCACTTCCAAAATGCCAGTAAGAGAGGTGATACCGCAGGGGGCCAAGGAGGGGCCGTCGTAACGAATCCTGATGGTATCGCCCCATCGTACCTTGCTCTTCAGATTCTTTGCATTTCCGTGGGCGATGATCCTGCCGGCCTGAAGAAATGAAATGTGATCACTGAGCTCCTCGGCTTCATCCATGTTGTGAGTTGTTAGAACTATGGTCAACCCATCTTCCCTGTTCATCTCCTTCAGACTCGACCGTATCGACTCGGAAATTTGAGGATCAAGACCGACGGTGGGTTCGTCCAGAAATAGGACTCGGGGTTCGTTCATCAAAGATTTTGCCAGCGCCAGGCGCTGTTTTGTCCCTGTTGAAAGGCGGTTAAACGGCGTATTCCTGTGCGTTTGAAGCTGAAACATCTCGATGAGGCGGTCTATCTTTTTCCTTCTCTTCGGTCCCGCCATGCCATACAGCATGCCGTAATAATTGAGGTTCTCTGCAACAGAGAAAATGTCGGTAAAATTCGCGTTGCCGCTGGTTACGTTGACAACCTCCCTGATTTTGCCCGATTGGCTGCGAAGATCGAAGCCGCAAACTTCGCCGGTGCCTTTATCGGGAAAGAGCAGCGTGGTCATAATCGAGATGAGTGTAGTCTTTCCCGCCCCATTAGGGCCAATCAAGGTAAAGATCGTTCCCTGCTCAATCTCAAGGTCGATTCCTTGCAATGCATGGACTGGTTCGCCCGTTCCGTCAGGCAAATAGCTCTTTGCGATACCGCTGAGGGAAATTATCTTCATCGTAATTCACTGTCCGTACCAGGGCGTAGGGTCATTCTGTAATAACATAATCTTTTAAGTTCACCGCCTTAAACTGCACCCGTTCAAAGGCGTCGGTTCTGGGGTAGGGTGCAGTCGCATCGATGCCGACCTTGGTCACGAAACCTCCTTTAACCATCGGGTTGAGAATATGCCCTTCCTGATCGGGGAGGATGATAAATCCTTTCCTGGCGTCAAAACGGGTGGTGAATGCCCATTGTACATCAATGGGATCATAGATATTTACATCGGTATCTACAGCTTGAACCCACTGGAGGGGGGGGAATGCCTTAAAGGACTCACGGATTGCTTCATCCTGGACACCTTCTTTGCTCTTTTGCAATTGAATTACCGCCCCATAGAAACCCGCCCCACCCGGTGGCAGATATACGGCCTTCAAATCAGGAACCTTTTTACTGACAATGCCAAATATTTTTGCCTCTGCGGTCAAGCCGACGGCATTCCATACCTCCTGGCCTGACAGTACCGACTGGAAAACCGGGTTTTTCTGGTGCGTTATCGCCTTTACTTTCATTACCCAACGGTCGGCTCTCGCGGCATAGTAGCCGGTGACCTCTGCAAAGGGGCCTTCGGGTGCCCTGACATTCGGGAGAATTTCTGCCTCGATAACAAATTGGGCATCCGCAAAGGCGGGGGCATCAACCGTCTGTGCCTTGATGAAATCGACTGGTCTCCCCACAAGGTGGCTGGCGATGCCTATCTTTCCGGGACCCTGGCCAGGAATGGCGGAAACAAGCCATGGCGCCAGGCTGAGACCGTTATTGATAGTCACTTCCAGGGGTTTACCTTTCTTTTCCATAATATCAAGATAAGCGCCAAGATGCCTGCCGGGATCGATGAGAAACGTGGCGCTATCCTTCCCGGTAATCATAATGCGGTGGATAGAGAAGTTTGCGATCCCGGTCTCGGGGTCTTTTACGACTACAACCGAAGAATCAAAATAGGCGCCTCCGTCCTTCAGGGCGTGCTCAGGCACAGGAAGGTCATAGAGATTGAAATCCTTCGTTTGAATTACTTCGTTTGCGGGCCCCTTTTCGAGCACCTTCGATGGAAGGGCTGTCTTGTCCTTTTTCCACGCAGCTACAGCACCGGCAAGCACAAACGGAACTTTCTCCTTGGGAGTTTCAAAGAGTTTCCCGATTGTTTCCCTGTTCCACAAAAGGCCCATAAAAACCGGATATTTACTCCCTTTTACGTTTTCAAAGAGAACGCACTTTTTCCCTTCATACTGTTTTGCAATGCCGGCAAGTTCATATTTCGGGTCCACTTCCGACTTCACGCGAACGAGATCACCTGTCTTCTCCAAGTAGTCTATGGTTTTATTGATATCGACGAGCCTGTCTCCCACCTCACGGAGTACTGCTGACTGGGCGAAACCGGTCAAAGGCATAAGAACCATCCCCGTAAGTACAAACACATGCACAAGAACTTCAGAAAGCTTTCCCATACTCATTTCTCCTTTTATCGATGTTGATCCTGGAGCAATCCGTTTACTAAGATGCGGTTCTCTTCTGCAGTATCACCAGCTCCTTTCCCATCCGGTGCGGCACAACCCTGAGCCTATGACACATTCAAGGGACAGGAATTTACTTTTTCAGCGGGGAGACATAGGGAGGGTTGATCAGGGATGTGCCTTTTCAGAGGAGTATTCTGACACCAGAAATGATCCGCTGTCAATCGTATTTTCTGGAGAGCGATCCATTGCGGGGGACAGGATGCTATGCAATTTATAAATTGCTTTGACAAATTGCATAAAATTGCCGTATTATCCACACCATGATTACCCGCGACGTTGAACAAACAATCCGCACCCTGCTGAAAGGCTTCCCGGTTATTACCCTGACCGGACCGCGCCAATCGGGCAAAACGACCCTTGCTAAGGCTCTGTTTTCTGATCGTCCCTATACAACCCTGGAAGACCCCGATACCCGCATGACAGCGCAGGACGACCCGCGCTCCTTTCTGGAGCGTTTTCCCGATGGTGCGGTACTGGACGAGGTGCAACGCTGCCCGCAGCTTCTCTCTTACCTGCAGACAATCGTTGACAACGATAAACGTATGGGGCGCTATATCCTAACCGGCTCCCAGCAGTTTGGGCTGATGTCGGGAATTACCCAATCACTGGCAGGGCGAACGGCTTTTGTTGAACTGCTGCCATTCTCCCTTGCCGAACTTGCCCGTGCCGGTAAAGTACCAACGTCTGCCGATGCCATGCTGCTTGCCGGCTGCTATCCACCGTTGTATGACCGCGAAGTGCCACCTTCAGCCTGGTTTGGCGCATACGTGACTGCATACATTGAGCGGGACGTACGGCAGATGCTTAAAATTCAGGAACTGGAGACGTTCCAGCGCTTTGTCCGCCTCTGCGCCGGCCGCACCGGTCAACTTCTTAACCTCTCATCCCTGGCAATCGAATGCGGAATCACCCACAATACGGCCAAAGCTTGGATATCTGTGCTGGAAGCGAGTTACCTTGTATTTTTGCTGCGCCCTCACCACACCAATTTCAACAAACGGCTGGTGAAAATGCCGAAACTGTATTTTTATGATGTCGGTCTGGTTTCATGGCTGCTGGGCATACGAACCACAGAGCATATGAACCCCCATCCGCTCAGGGGAGCACTATTTGAGAACTTCGTCATTGCTGAACTGATCAAATCACGCCTCAATAAGGGGGAACGCCCTCAGATTTATTTCTGGCGTGACAGCAACGGCAACGAAGTCGATATAATCATCGAACAGGGGGGGCGGCTGATGCCGATAGAAATAAAATCGGGCAAGACAGTCACCAGAGAAGCCTTTGCCGGAGTGAACAAATGGAGGGATCTTGCCGGTGGCGCGGTTATGGAACCTACGCTTATCTATGGCGGCGCTGACGATTACAGTCACAATGGTATTCGGGTGGTCGGATGGAATAAGACCGGGGACGTGTTGTCATAGCTGAACTTGTTCAAGCTGGGTTCTACGGAATATATAGGTAACAACCCGGTCATAAAAACGGGATATTAGCCTGGAGGGGGGACTGCGGTGCAGGGTGTGCTGGATATCATCTTCGAATCGTGAACCGGGACTACTCACTTTTCATTGACCATCCGCACTCTTCCCTTTATTGTATGAAAATAAAACCATGAACAAACGTATTACCACACAAAGGAGCGTAAACCATGTCACAAGATTTTATTGTAGCAGACCTTAACCTGGCCGATTGGGGGCGCAAGGAGATCAGGATCGCCGAAACCGAGATGCCGGGGTTGATGGCTATTCGAGAGGAATTTGCCGTTGCACAGCCGCTGAAGGGGGCACGCATCACCGGCTCCCTCCATATGACCATCCAGACCGCCGTGCTGATTGAAACCCTGACGGCGCTCGGGGCTGAAGTACGCTGGGCTTCCTGTAACATTTTTTCGACCCAGGACCACGCCGCTGCCGCCATCGCCGCATCCGGCGTGCCGGTATTTGCCGTCAAGGGTGAAACGCTGGAGCAGTACTGGGATTACACCCACCGCATTTTCGAATGGAGCGACGGGGGTTTCTCCAACATGATCCTGGATGACGGCGGCGATGCCACGCTGCTGCTGCACCTGGGAGCCAAGGCTGAAGCAGATCTCTCCGTGCTGGCCGCGCCCGGTTCGGAAGAAGAAACGATTCTCTTTGCTGCCATCAAGGCCAAACTGGCAGTCGATCAAACCTGGTACTCCACCCGTTTGGCCCTGATCAAGGGGGTAACCGAGGAAACAACTACCGGTGTTCACCGTCTCTACCAGATGTTTGAGCGGGGCGACCTGAAATTTCCGGCAATTAACGTGAATGATTCGGTCACCAAGTCCAAGTTCGATAACCTCTACGGCTGCCGCGAGTCGCTGGTTGACGGTATCAAGCGCGCCACCGACGTAATGATTGCCGGAAAGGTTGCCCTGATCTGCGGCTATGGAGATGTGGGTAAAGGTTCGGCACAGGCCATGCGCGCCCTTTCCGCCCAGGTGTGGGTAACCGAGGTCGATCCGATCTGTGCCCTGCAGGCTGCCATGGAAGGGTACCGTGTCGTCACCATGGAATACGCCGCCGACAAAGCAGATATCTTCGTTACCTGCACCGGTAATTACCATGTCATCACGCATGACCACATGATCAGGATGAAGGATCAGGCTATCGTCTGCAATATCGGTCACTTCGACAACGAGATCGAAGTAGCGGCGCTCGAAAAATACCAGTGGGAGGAGATCAAGCCGCAGGTGGATCATATCATTTTCCCGGACGGCAAGCGGATCATCCTGCTGGCCAAGGGACGGCTGGTCAATCTCTGTTGCGGTACCGGCCATCCGAGTTATGTCATGTCTTCGTCCTTTGCCAATCAGACCATCGCCCAGATCGAGTTGTTCTGCAATCCGGACAAGTATCCGGTCGGCGTCTACGTTCTCCCAAAACATCTGGACGAAAAAGTTGCCCGTTTACAGTTGAAGAAGCTGAATGCGCAGTTGAGCGTCCTGACGGATGAGCAGGCTGCCTATATCGGAGTGCCGAAAGAAGGGCCGTATAAAGCCGAGATGTACCGGTATTAAACACAAGACCTCCGAGGTTTTAAAAACCTCGGAGGTCTGTTGGAGACAAACACGTATGGAATGCAGGGTGGGGTGTGCTGCCTGTTGCATTGCGCCGTCAATCTCATCATCAATTCCCGGAATGCTTTCCGGAAAGCCACCCGGTCTCCGTTGTGTTCAACTGACAACTGACAACCGTTGCCGGCTCTTTGGTTGTCCTGAGCGGCCAAAGGTCTGTCTGAGTCTGAGGCCTGACGAGGAAATGTGCCGCTCAAATGATGTTGAAGCGCTGGAGCGGCTGGCCCGGTGGGAACAGCTGACGAAGCCTGAGACTATTTCTTCCGGTCGCCCTGATTCAACGCAGTAATAATCGCATCGGTAACATCCGGGGTATCGACGGAGCTGCCGACATAGAGCAATTCCTTTTTGATCACAATGGCTGCAAACCCGTTGGCTTTTCCGTGAACCATCGCCGCCTGCCCAATCGCTTCAAAGAGTGCTTTACTCTCTTTTTCCTGCAGAGACATGAGCTCTTCTTCTGCTGTTTGAGCAAACTTCTGGAGATCTTCCACTTTTTTCTGGAACTCCTTCGACTTGGCCTCACGCTGCTTCGGGGTCATCGTTGCAATCTTTGCCTCGACAGAACTCTTCAGCTTTTCAACCTGTTTCTTCTTGCCATTAATTTGTTCCTGAAATTTGTCTTTCCTGGTCGTCAACAGAGTCTTGAGCGCTTTGCCTCGCTCCGATTCCGTGCCGATACGGGCGATGTCCACGAAACCGACCCGAACGGCGGGAGCTGTCTCAACGGGCTTTTGTCCCTGTCCGGTAGGGATGGATACTGTCGTCTGCGGTGGGGTCGACGGCTTTACCTCCGGTACGGTGTCGGCAGCAAAGACAAAAGAAGGAAGTGCAAAAAAACAGGCGATCAGGATTCTGGTGAAAATAGTGGGCATGGGGTCTCTCTTATATCCGGGAAGATGTGATGCTGATGTCTGAGGGTACTGGTAAACGGGCAGTTTTGATGCGTCGCAGACGCAGTGCCAGCACTGCTCCAATGAACAGGACCAGTGAAATAAGCGGCTGAACGACAATGACAACAAGAGGTGTCAGTGCCAGACGGGTCATAACGCGGAGAACCGGGTGGCGGGCAATGAAATCGGCAATCGGCGGACTATGGCGATAGTAGAATGCGACAAGAGCGCGCCCCGGCGCAGTGGTCAACAGGTAGTCATCCCGGAACCGCCTCAGGTGTTGAACGTGCGGATGCAGGTAACTTCCGTAGGCAGCCGTTGCAATGAAGCAGCCGCCGGATTTGCTGTCGCTGCTACTGCTGCCGGTCGAACCGTACACCGTCCCGCCGGTCGGTTCGGTCACAGTGTGGGAACTGCCGTCGGTGCTGAAGTTGGCGCTCTGTCCGTCAATATCGGTAGTGTTGGCAAGCAGCAGGGTTACTTCGCTGGTGGTGTTGAAGTTACTCACCGTGTAGGAGGTACCGTCGATGTTGTTTGGTGCAACTTCCGAGATGACGCCGCCGATTTTTTTGAACAGTGCCGTCTTTATACCACCGGTTTTGGATATGGTCAGGGCAAAATTAACGGCTGCAGGGGTGAACGTGTAGTAGGCAAAGGAGTAGTGCGGCAATGTTACCGAGGGGGAGGTTGAGGACGTGAAGGTAACCGGATAGGAAGAATAGGAGGAAACGGGCAAATAGGCCGGAATTCTGAAAATATCGGTTGTATGACTCGACCAGTCACGTGTATAGACCCGTTTGGCGAAACCGAAAAATGCCGTAGCGAGCGAACTCCCGTATGTGGAGGAGGAGAGGACCGAATCCATTACCGGTGCCATCTGGATGGTGCCCGAGGTGGTCGGACCAAGAGTGGCAAGTTTTTCCCAGAAACCTCGAACAACTGAGTTTGAAAGAGTTTCTGCCAGGTAGCGGTTGAAGATCCAGCGACCGTACCCGCCACCAAAGGTTAAATCAATCGGAATATCGATCTCCTTTTCGCTGTATCTGAACCAGGCAGGCGAAGAGTTATTGGTATTGGACTGATACAGGTAGTTGTAGCTTTGTTTTACACCGCCATAAACTTCACCCTCGAACCATGTTGAGGTCGCTTCGGCGTACCAGTCATCAAAATAGGCACTGTATCCGTACTGAATGGCGTGGTGAAATTCGTGGGCTGCCGTGATCTGCAGGCTTTGCAAAGGGGTGTAGGTCTGCGGGGAGAAGATGGAACTGGTAAAATCCTTGTTGATCTCGATATAACTGCTCGATCCATACGGGAAGCCGGATTGTGTATTCAAGGGATTCGTCACCCCGTACAGGGGGACGTTATTCTGGGTTGGTGTGTCCAGATAAACGTCATAGGGGACGGAGGAGGGTGCATGGTATCCCAGGTTCTGGTAATAGGTGTAGACAAATTCAAAAGTCTCCCCGACCTTGTTTGCCCAGTCGGCAGCGCTGGTCAGACCAAGGCCGGTATAACTGTTTATTATGGTGGTTTTTGGAGCGTCCGCGCCGCTGGTTGTATAATGTATTCTGAAATGTCCCCCCGTGGAGTTGACAATTATTTCGCCCCCCGAGAGTGCGGGCAGGGCCAGTTGCTTTGCCAGCACCTTTTGAGTGGTCGGCTCCAGCTTGTTCCAGTCCCGGCTCAGCTCATGTTTGAGCGGCATCCCGCAATGTGCCGCCTCATCCGTTGCCGTAACCGGTGACAATACCGCTTTTTCCAGTGTCGTGCCGGGGAACTCACCAAATGCGGCCAGGTAATAGTCATCAAGTTGTGCGGCGAACCCGGGCAAGGTCAACGTCATGCTGGTAATAAGTACCGTAGCCATGCAAACAAGGAAGTTCCTCATCAATCAACCATCCTTTTTCCGCCCCTGAGCGGGACCAGAGTCGTTATGCCGCGTTCGACGGTAATCTGGGCGGTGAACGGTGCCGTGCCGACGGCATAGGTCCCGGCCGGCAGAACCACCACAAAATAGCCGGAGTCATCGGTCTGCACGGTAACCAGCTCTTTACCTCCGGACGAAATGAGGAGCGGTACGCGCGGGTATGGCCTGAAGCCGCTCCCGTTACCGAGCTTGCCTCCGGAACTCTGCATATAGCAGATCCCGGCGATGACACCTGCCCCATCCGGGAGGGAACTTTGTTCAATCGGTGTTGTCGGGGCAGTCAAGACGACCGGCTGGATATGCTCCCGTACCGCCACGAATGCGCTTCCGTCAACAGACGGACCCGGTATGAAGGCGGTCCCGTCGAAGTGATAAAAGTTCCAGGTATCGGTTTGACGCTTGCCTGCAGCAGATGAGGCAACAGGAAGGGTGACGCAGATGAGAAGAATCAGGAAAAAAAGGGCTGTTTTGGACATGGCGACCGCCTCGCATACATATTCATATGGTGACATACTGCATAATTCGTTGCCACGAAGTCAAACGGAATTATTGGTTTGTTTCATCTTTACTTGACAACGTGGTGGTCTGGCGATATTTTTACAGATCATTTGCGCATTACCGGCACACAAATATCAAGTTGAACCGAGAGGAGTTCACCCGTCATGGCAGAAAAGTTCATCTTTACCTCAGAATCCGTATCAGAGGGGCATCCCGATAAGGTTGCCGATCAGGTTTCGGACTCAATTCTCGACGCAATCCTTACACAGGATCCTACGGCGCGCGTAGCGTGCGAGACGCTCGTAACCACCGGTATGGTGGTCATCGCCGGTGAAATAACCACAAATGCGGTCATCAACTATTCCGAGATCGCCCGTCAGACCATCAAGGATATCGGTTACACCGATTCGGAAATAGGTTTTGATGCCGATACCTGCGCCGTGCTTGTTTCGGTTGACCGCCAGTCGCCGGACATATCCCAGGGTGTTTCTGAGGGCGAAGGGCTGCATAAGGAGCAGGGCGCCGGTGATCAGGGGCTTATGTTCGGTTATGCCTGCAATGAGACTTCCGAGCTGATGCCGATGCCGATCCAGCTGGCTCACCAGCTGGTTGCCAAGTTGGCGGAAGTGCGCAAGTCGGGCAAGCTCGACTTTCTCCGTCCCGACTCCAAGTCGCAGGTTTCAGTTGAATATGTCGATGGCAAGCCGAGCCGTATCGATACGGTCGTTATCTCCACCCAGCATACTCCGGACGTAACCCACAAGAGAATTGAGGAAGAGGTAATTGCGGAAGTAATCAGAAAAGTCATTCCGGCGCACCTGCTGGATGACCATACCCGCTATTTCATCAACCCGACCGGCCGCTTTGTCGTTGGCGGCCCAATGGGTGACTGTGGACTGACCGGACGGAAGATCATCGTTGATACCTATGGCGGCATGGGTCGTCATGGCGGCGGCGCTTTCTCCGGCAAGGATCCTTCCAAAGTGGACCGCTCGGCAGCCTACATGGGGCGATATGTTGCCAAGAATCTGGTTGCCGCCGGTCTCTGCGACCGCTGCGAGGTTCAGGTCGCATACGCAATCGGCGTCGCACAGCCGGTGTCGGTCATGGTTCACACGTTTGGAACCGGCAAGGTGACGGAAGCGCGTCTGTCGGAACTGGTTCGTGAAGTGTTCGACATGCGCCCGCGTGCCATCATCGAAGAGCTTGACCTGCTCCGGCCGATTTATCGCAAAACCGCCGCATACGGTCATTTCGGTCGTGAGTTGCCTGAATTTACCTGGGAGCGGACCGACAAAGCCGAGCAGTTGAAGCAGAAAGCGGGCTTATAAAAGTAAGAGAGTAACGGGGCGGTGTTAAAACCGCCCTCTTTTTTTCTGAAAAACATTCGAAATTGGATTGCCGTCATATGCCAATCGGTTCAGCCGGACATAACCCGCTGCTTTTCGGGAGAGACGAACGATCCGGTATCATCGCGGTGGAGCCGGTCGGGCACTTTATCAGGCTCTTTTTCAGAACCTCCGGACGGGTGCATTTTCACGATGAACCGTTTCAACCATTTATCATGGTCAATGACCCCAAAGTGGTTTCCGGTTGCCGGGTTCCGTGTGCCGTACGGCAACTGGCGGGAGACGATTTTTTCCGCTGTCAGCTCTTGTTTGATACCTGGAGTGACTGTCTGGCCGCGCGCGATTTTCTTGCGGCCAAAACAGGCAAAGGATATTCTTCCCCTGACGCTCCGTACCTCTTTTTCCCGGATCTTTCCCACCAATATATGCTGGCAAGCGGCAGTACACTTTTTAAGGGACTTGACTTTTCCGAACTCCGCTGTCTGTCGCTTGATATTGAAACTGCGTGTGCCGAAGGGTATGAATTTTCCAACCCGGAGCGGCGGGAAGATCGGATTATTTCGATTGCGCTCAAGGATTCTCACGGTGAGGAGATGCTGTTGCGGGGGGACCGGTTGACAGAACCGGAAATGCTGCGCGGCTTAAACGATATAATTCACCGTTGCGACCCGGACGTCATTATCGGGCACAACATTTTTCGTTTTGATCTTGATTATATCGGGCGGCGTGCGCAGCTTCACGGCGTCCATCTGAACTGGGGCCGAAACGGAGCGCCGCCGCACATTACCCCGCATGCCCGCTGGAGCCTTACTGAAAAAACGGTTGAATATCCGCGATGGGACATCTATGGCCGGCACATTATCGATACCTACTTTCTGGTGCAGCTGTATGATATCGCCGGTCGCAACCTTGAAAGCCATGGACTTAAAGTTGTTGCGCGCCATTTCGGTGTTGCGGCTGATGGTCGTACCTACCTGGATGCCGCCGATATTTCAAATGTCTTTCGGACTGATCCGGAGCTGATCTATCGCTACAATCTCGATGATACCCGTGAGACGCTTTCTCTGTTCCGGATTCTCGGCTATCCCTGGTTTCTGCAGAGCCGCATATTCCCGTACTCTTTTCAAAACAGCGTCATTCGTGGTAATGCAACTCGTATCAATTCCCTTTTCCTGCGCGAATATCTGTATAGCGGTCATGCTGTCCCGGCCCGCACCGCCAACGCCGTCTCTTTCGAAGGAGGGTATACGGAGTTGCCCGCCCAAGGGGTGTTCGGTCCGATTGTTCACTGTGACGTGGCGTCGCTCTACCCGTCACTGATGCTGGCATACCGGCTGGCTCCGGCTAAAGACAGCCTCGGGCTGTTCCTGCCACTTCTGGCGGAGTTGCGCCGCTTTCGACTGACAGCCAAACAACGGTCACGGGATTCGGGAGAAGAGTCGGAACGTCACTATTATGAGGTGCTGCAACAGGTATTCAAGGTGCTGATCAATTCGTTCTATGGATATTTGGGGGCGCCGCTGCATAACTTCTCAGACCCGGCGGTTGCCGCCGAGGTGACCCGTCTTGGCCGGGTTACGATCAGGAACATGATCGATCTGCTTGTATCGGAAGGAGCCCGCCCGGTGGAGGTGGATACGGACGGTATCTATTTCAAGCCGCCATCGGCCTGCGTGACCGAAGAAGATGAACTGGAGCTGGTACAACGTATTTCCCGGAAGTTCCCCGAAGGGATCGATGTTGAGCTGGACGGGCGCTATCATTCCATGTTTGCCTATAAAACCAAGAACTATGCCCTGCGGGAGTACGACGGCAGGATCATCATCAAGGGAAGCGGGCTTCGTTCGCGTGGCCTGGAACGCTATCTGCGGGAGTTTATACGGGATGTCATTGAACTGCTTCTAACCGGAAAAGCCGAAAGCGTGAATCGACTTTACAGTCAGTATAGTGCCCGTCTTCGTACGCGCGGACTGGATGTCTCGTGGGTAGCGCGCAACGAGACGCTTAACGAATCACCGGACAGCTATTGTGAAAAGCTCCGTCTGGGTAAACGTAACCGTTCGGCTGCGTTCGAGATTGCCCTTGCTTCGGGCAGGCTCTACCGGGCGGGTGATCACGTCAGCTACTATGTCGGCGGTTCCGGCTGGGATGCGACAGCCTATGAACAGTGCCGGCCGGTGGCGGCTTTTGATCCGCTCCATCCGGATATTAATGGTGGTTACTATATTGAAAAACTCCGCCATGTGCAAAAGCGCTTTGAACCCTTTCTTCCGAAAGAACCGACGCTTTTTGACCTGTGATGCTTGCAAGCATGAGGTGCTTTGTGGTAAGAGTCTGTGCCCCTGATAAACAGGATAACCTACTCGCTGGATGAAATAAGGAGGCCGTCGTATGAACAAGGGTTCTTTTGTTATCCCTGCTTTTATCCGTTTTAGTTGTTATGAGCCCGGCTCCCGCATCTGCAGACCAGCAACCGGAGATGATCGCCGAGAAGATGGCGATCAAATTTACGAGAGGGGTCACCAATGTGTTCACCAGTATTGGCGAGCTTCCGAAACAGACAATCCTGACCGGACGGGATATGGGCCCGGTCGGCTATGCCATCGGCCCGATCAAGGGATTCGGCATGACTCTGTATCGCGGCGTGATCGGAATTGCGGAAACATTCTTCTGCATGGTCCCGCAACCCGGTTATTATGATCCGATGATGGAGCCAGCGTATGTCTGGCAGGGATGGGAACCGAAAAGAGACACGTCAAAGGCGATTGACGAAGAAAAATAGCTGCGCATAGGGGTGTGCTACCCTCCTGAACAGGCACACCCGCCACATCCGGCCGGTTTCGGCGCTTCGGTTTTAGGGCAGTAACCGCTGTTAAACCAGCCATCGCCCTTCAGGCTGAAAGCGGCAGCTGATATCATTTTTTCGACCGCAGCGCCGCATTGCGGACATTGGCTGGCCGGTGGATCTGAAAATTTCTGGCGCAACTCAAATTGGTGCTGGCAGCTTGTGCAACGGTATTCATACATCGGCATGACAGTTAAACTCCTTTATGCGTGGTATCAGATTGCCGTAGTATACTAACGACGTGCCGGTATTGTCAATGCAGGACACCGCTTTTGTACAGGTAAAAAGGAGATGGAATGAAAAAAAGCCTGCTGTTATTGACGTCACTTTTTACTCTCATTGCTGCCACTGCGCTCGCCGCTGAAACATCTGTGCAGTCAGTATCCCCGCCGGCTGAAAAAGCGGAAGGGCCTCACTCTTCGGCGCCCGCACATGCCGTGACGCCGCGGAATGTCGAACCGATCAGCGGCACGGTGCTTGAGACCATGAACAGCGGCGGCTATAGCTACATCTACCTGCAGAAGATGAATGGCGACAAAATATGGGTGGCCGTGACGGAAACAGCGGTAGAGGTTGGCAGTCGGATGGGGTTCAATCCGGGAATGGTGATGTCGAATTTCGAAAGCAAGGGATTGAAGCGTACCTTTGGTTCGATCATTTTTACGGACGGATCGATCAGGATGTCGGCGTCCGACTCTTCGGCTGCGTCAAACAAAAAGCAGGCCACTTCCTCCGGCAGTAAAGGTGCAACTGTCGGAAAAGATGCAAAAATATCGGTTGCAAAAGCGGTCGGCCCCAACTCCATAACGGTGGAAGAGGCATTTGTGAACGGCGCCAGCCTGGATAAGAAAAATATTGTAGTCAGAGGGAAAGTTGTCAAGGTATCAACCGGTATTATGAAGAAGAACTGGATCCATATTCAGGATGGCAGCGGCTCTCAGGAGAAGGGAACGTATAATCTGGTCTGTACCACACAGGACAAGGTTGAAGCGGGCGCTGTTGTCACCGTGAGCGGAATATTGATGAAAGAGCGTGATTTTGGTGGCGGGTACAAATACAACGTAATAATAGAAGACGCTCGAATAAAGAACTGAACAATATCGCATTGTTTGCATGGCTCCATGCATTGCCCGGTCTTCCGGATTGCCTTCGCAGTACTTGATTGAAATCGCTTGGGGAGGACGGTTATTGCACGGAGTCTCGGTGGTTACACGGCTATGTATACGGCTATTTGCGTAGATTGGATGATTGTCTCCCGTGCAACATGCTGAAAATATTGTTGCTATTGTGTTGGCATATTGCTTGCTGTCAAGCGAGGGATGTACTCCATGAAGTGACCTCAATGATAAACGCTTTTTACGCTAAGCCTGTTTTAAGAAAGAGATCGAAATGAAACATAATAATCACGGTGTGGTTGGAATCATATCGAAAGTCATTATCAGTCTGCTTTCAGCCCGGAGGAATATCCACATGACCCATTACAGCAGTATAAATCGCGTTATCGGCCTCGCGCTCTTCCTCCTTGTGGGGCTGACACCACTGATACCGCAGGTGTACGGCGTTACTGCGCCGGTTGTCAGTACCCTCGCTTCCATCAAGGATGGGGTCCGTACGCCGGTCAGGCTTGCTATTGATCAGTGGGGAGATATCTATGTGACCGATCCGCGAGGCGGGGGAGTGAATAGATATAACAATGCCGGGAAATTGCAGAAAAGTATCCCGGTTACTACAATGCCGCTTGGTGTTGCCGTCGCATCCAATGGGGATATTCTGGTGAGCCAGGGAACCAGGGTGCAGGTGCTTGACAAGTTCAGCGGCGCGCTGAAAGCCGCCTTTGGTGTTTTTAAAAAGGCAAACGGCATAGCAGTTGATACTGCCGGTGTTATTTATGTTGCGGATAGTCTCGATAATTGCGTGCAGGTATTCAACGCGGATTATACGCCCCATGCTACCGGTGTTGCAGTAGCGGGAAAGCCCGCAAACAGTTTCGGAACGATCGGTCAGGGTAATGGCCAGTTTCAGCAGCCGACCGGCGTAAGTTTTGAAAAAATGTCAAAACAGGTAGCTGTTGCAGATGCATTGAACGGCAGAATCGAATTTTTCACTACCGGCGGTGTCTGGCAAAAAACTGTTGGAGCGTTCGGTTCCGGCCCGCTCATGTTCACCTCCCCGCAGTCGATTGCCTTTGAGTATTCGGTTGATACCCAGGCATTGCTGCGCATGTATGTAGTGGACACCTTTCAGGCAAATATACAGGCGATTGACGCAACCACGTCCACTCCGACGTTCTTGCGGTACATCGGAAGCTACGGCATGAAGTCCGGCGAACTGGTCGTCCCGTCCGACCTCATTTTTGACAGCTCCGATTCGGGCAACAATCGATTGATCGTTGCCAACGGTTCCGGGACTCTCGCCCTGTTTGGAATATCAGGGTGGAATACCGGGAATTCCGGTAGCTCTCCCACCGGGCCGACACTTACCATCAACAGTTATCCTCTGGCTACAAACCTCACGGCGCTGACTCTCTCCGGTGCGATGACCAATGCAACCTCGGTCAAAGTCAACGGTGCAAATGCAGTCATATCAGGCGCCACATGGACGGCTCCACTTGTTTTGAGTGTCGGCACAAACGTGGTAAAGGTTGACGCTGCGAATGCGACCGGTTCTGTCAGCAGAACCATTACGATTAACGTGATTGCCCAGAGCGGTACACCCGTCATTTTGACTGTTGACAGTTTCCAGTCACCGACAAAGAACAGCAGCATTACCCTGAAGGGTACGGTCACGGACGGTGCAAAAAGTGTAACGTTGAATAATGAAAGCGCCACCATTGCAGGAACCGTCTGGAGCAAAACCGTATCACTGAAACAGGGTCTCAATAACTTCATGATTGTTGCAAGTAAGGACGGGTACAGCGACAGTACGACCAGTGTCAATATCACCATGGATAATACGCCGCCGGCACTTGACCCGAAAAAAGTCTATATGCTCTCCAATGGAAGCACGACTGCCCAGCCGTTGCAAACGATTTCCGGAACCGTGGATGATGTCAGCCCGACAACGGTAACGGTTGCGGTCAATGGAACCGTTCAGGCCCAGGCCCCGGTAAATGACGGCATCTTCAGTCTGCCGGCCACCCTTGCGCTTGGGAGTAATGCGGTTGTTGTGACCGCTACGGATGCGGCCGGTAATGTCAGTGATCCGATCCAGCGCGCCATAACCTACGATCCGCTGGCCGCTTCGATAGTTGCTGCCATTCCAAACAATGCAGTCGTGGTTGGAAATGCTCAACCGCAGTACGTGTTCACATTTACCGCTCCTGTGGGGTATACGGCAACCGTCACGGTAAACGGCACGTATGCCGGTGTGACAAAAGCCGATCCTGCTGCCGGCGTGACGGATGCTACATGGACGGCAACCGTCAATAACCTTCTGCCTGGCTTGAATATAATTGAGATAACAGCCACGGATGTAACCGACGCAGCGAAGAAATCTTCAATCGTCAAGACCATTACCTACAGCATCGGCCAGCCATCGATTGCCGTGACGAAACCGCCCCAGGATATAACCACCGCCAAAATGTCGTATACCGTTATCGGTAAGGCGACTCCCGGAGCTTCAATTGCGGCCCTCGTTAATGGTGCGGCCACGCCGGTCAGCGTAACAAGTGCCGGCGACTTTGCACTGACGGTAACCTTCGGCGATGTCGGTATTTATGAAGTTGCGGTCAGCGCGACCGACTCAAACGGCGTCACGTCATACAGCTATCGTACGCTCATCTATGATAAGGGTGTGCCGACCATCACGTACAACAGGAATATGAAACGGTATATGGCAACCAACGGTATTCTCTACGCCAAGGATAGTTCCGGTAATTTTGTTACGACCGGCATTTCCGGCAGCGGAACCGCAACCCTTGATATCAGTAATTACAACGGCGCATCGCCTCTCAATGTTTTCGCGCTGAGCTCCGGCGGTAACAGCAGCCGCGACGGCGACCTTTCACCGGCAACGCAAAGAAAGGGATATGTGGATATATCGGACGCATTGAAGGCACTGCAATTCTCGCTCGGAAAATTGCAGCCTTCGGATGAAGATCTGCTCTATGGCGACTTGACGATGATCAACGGTAAGTCGGTACCTGATGGGAAGATTAAACTTGATGACGTTATCACCATTCTCCATAAGGCGGTTGACTCTGAGCAATAGAGGCCGAAACTGACAAATCAATGAAAACGATTCATACAGTAGTACTTGTATCGCTGCTCCTTCTGATTCTCTCCGCGTGCGGGGGGGGAGGGGGGGGAAGCTCACCGAATGTTTCGCCACAAAAAAAAGTTACTTTGGCGTTTAGTACCGTCAGCACTGCACATTCAGTCGCACTGGAGGGGATTCAGCTCAGGTTGCAGTTTCCTGCCGGAGTGGCAGTTACAGACAGCTCATGCTCTTTAACCTGGCGTTATAACGGTGGACTGCAGGATAAAAGTTTCGATTCAGTAAACCGGGTTGTCACTATTGCTTATACGGATATTACCACCCCTATCAAATTTGGTCCGTTTGCAGATCTGGCGTGTGATATTACAAGCGGCGTTACATTGCTTGAAAGCGATTTTGCTACAGCAACAATTATCAAAGACAAGCAACTTCAGGGTTACTCCTCCGGTAGTGCCGTTGACCTGTCCCAGATAGTAGTTGGCAGCACAGCGGTAATAAGTAACAAGTAGAGAAAATTCATCGGCACGTAAATGCCGGATCAGTTAAGTACTAAGACTTTGCAGTTCAGGAGCCAATTATGATGAAATCGGTAGCAGCGACCCTGGTTTTTGCGCTCTACGCACTAATCCTGCCGTTTACTGTGGGCACAGCTGTTGCGGTGGATCAATATGATGCACCGCATTATGATCCGGGTTCGGGTTACACCTGTGTTACCTGTCATACGCCGAATCAGACCCTTGGCAGTGCCGGCAGTGACGTCTATAACAACATCTGCCTCAGCTGCCATCGTCCGGGTGATCCAAAAGCCGGAACCATGCCGCTGGCGCTTGTTGACCAGGCCAACTTAACCCTGCCGTTACAATCAACCGATGAGGCAACCCCTTCCCATGGTACGTCTCACCGCTGGGATGGGCCTGATACCGCGCCGTGGGCCGGGGCACAGCCGCCGCAACTGGCCGGTATGGATGCTGACAACCTGAGGACGCGCACCGGCAGCAGCCTGGCGTGTGTGCGGTGTCATGATCCTCATAAGAATGATGTTTCCTGCGCCCAGTGCCATGATCCGAACTTCGGTGGCACTACCCTGAATACGAATGGCACTGTCATAAACGCAAATTTCCCACGTATATCCAATGACAATGACCAGATGTGTCTGGACTGTCACCGTACGCGTAATGTTTCCTCTCATCTGCAGGGGAGCCATCCGGTCTTGATTAACTACACTACCGTTGCCAAGGCAAATCCCGATTCATTTTATAACCCGCCGAGAAACGCCAGTTTTACGAACAACACCACTTCCGACCTCAACGCCCGTCTGGTCGTCACCGGTCGCCAGATTGTATGCAGCACCTGTCACGGTGTTCATTACGCGGATTCACGTAGCTCCACCAGGGACGGAAAGGCCGCTTTTGCCACTCTCAGCAGCGGCGATGGCTACCTGTTGCGCACCGAACGTCGCGGCGCAAGCGTTGCCGCAAATCAGACCGACAGTGTGAATATCTGTACGAACTGCCACGCAGGCAAATTGAACCACAACAACGGTAACCAGGATATTCAGTGCAATGACTGCCATGGCGCCCATGTCGAGTATGACCCGGCTGATCCGACCGGGGCAAAAGGGGTCAACGCGTACCTGATCCGTCGTAATATCTCCAATGCTTCCAATGCTGCCCAGATTAATAAAATATTCTACCGGTATACCGCCGCAGCGAAAAAAGAATTCTTCAACAGTGCTGATCCCACGACGCCCGGCCTCTGCCAGGGATGCCATGCTGCCGTTCCTGATACCGGCATGCACACCGGCGCAACTTCAAATAATTGTTCGGACTGCCATAATCACAGCAACTACAAGGGGTCGTTCGCACCGGCTTGTACGAAGTGCCATCCGAATCTCAGCCCGTCACACGCTGCCCATGTCGGCAACATCCTGCCGCTCATAACCAATTATTCCATTTCGGATAATTATTTTAACAATAGAAATTCCGATAGTACCGGATATCGTTTCGGATGCGCGTTTTGCCATCCGACGGTTAATCCTAATCACGGCAATGGCACCATCGTCCTTAATAGCTCAAACGGTTTTTCCGGTGCATCAAAAGTCTGTTCGGCATCATCCTGCCACAGTGACGGCAAAGCTTCAGTTCCTTCGCCCAACTGGTATGACGGATACCCCGTCGGTTTCGACCGCTGCGCAATGTGTCATGCGTCTTCTCCGGCAACCGGATCACATACCGCCCATCTTTCGGTTAATGGCATCCACGCTGGAAGCTCGGGGATAGATTACGGTTCCGCTACCAACTTCGGTTGTGAAAAATGTCATGCAAGTACTGTCAACAGTGCCAAAGCTATTGTTAGTTATCAGAATCATGTGAATGGTTCGGCAAACGTGCTCTTTAATAGCGAGAAAATAGTGTCCAAGGCTCAGATAAGCCCAGCAAGTTTTGGTGCGTATTCCACAGTCTGGACCAGGACCGGCAGCAGCTACAAAGTTGACGCTACCTCTGTCGATGTTTCCAAACAGCTCCTGAGCGCAGGCAGCTATGCCGGCGGCAGCTGTTCTACTATCGCGTGCCACAACAACGGGGTAACTCCGGACTGGAATACAACTGCGGTTCCTCGGATTTCCTGTGTTGATTGTCACTCGGCACTGTAGTTCGAAATAAGGAAAAGAACCGGAGCACTTAAGGATACCTAACACATACTTTCAATTATTTATAACAGGACGGGCACTATGGGAACAGTAATAGCCAAAAGAAATGACGGGATGAACTGGACGGCTAAAGTCAGCCTGGTACTAATCTGTACATTGCTCACCACAATGTTTATGTATCAGGGGTGGTTCAAACCTGAGAGGACGCCGGCAGCCATTTCTACGGCAAGCTGGACCACTATTTATAACAGTACGACCTATCCTACGGCGGCATCGGTTGCCTATTCTATCCCGGCCGGACCGAACCGTTTGCTGGTGGTAGCCGTATCATCCACGAGGTCGACCGTAGGTGCACAAACATTTACTCTTACCTATGGTAGCCAATCTCTGACCAGTCAGGTGGGTGACCAAGCGAGTACTACACCGCAGCAGCATACTGCAATCTTCTATCTGAAGGAAGCCGGTATAGCTGCGGCGACCAGTTCCAATTTCTCGTTAACCGTGTCCGGAGGTACCTCAGTATATACCAGCATGAACGCTGCGGTATTTACGGGTGTCGATCAGACCACGCCTTTCACGAATTCACAGAATTATACCAGTGGCGTAAGCACTACTGGAACACCCATCTTTGCAACCGCTCTGACGGAAAACGCCGGTGATCAGCCGGTCGTCATTATTAACTCCACAAGGACTGGCAGCTCCACTGCCCGTACCGTAACAGCAAGCACCAACTGGACAATTCCTACCAATGGCAACAACACTGGTGGCAGTGGAACTGGCGTAAGAGGTACCGTGCTGGTTCGTACCCAGCCGAGTGCAAACACATCTGATACCACAGGAGGAACTATCACCGGTGGTAATACACTTGCATCAATGTCCGGCGTAAGCATCAAATCCGCAGCCGGCGGTCCGGTTGTTACATCGCTGACGCCTAATGTCAACATTGGCGCTGGTGCGACAACTGTCACCATCAACGGTACCGGTCTGACCGGCGCAACAGCAGTGAGTGTCAGCGGCACTCTGGTGACAGCCGGGGCACCGACTGTAGTTGACGATACACAGATTACCGTGCCGGTAACCGCTGCTACCGGTGCTGCACCGGGTGCCCGTACCGTCACTGTGACCACGGGTGTTGCCGTCAGCGCAGCATTCACTGCAACCGGGTTTATTGTCTCCAGTGCCCCGGCGCCGCTGGTCACCAGCATATCTCCCAACGTCATTGGGGCGGGTGCCACATCACAGACAATAACAATTACCGGTGACAATTTCGTCAGTGGCACAGGGCTTGCTGCAAACTTCGGCACTAACGTAACGACCAACTCAACTACTTTTGTCGATGCCCAACACATAACCGCAAACGTTACCGTTGCTACTTCTGTTACAGCCGGAACACGTAATGTCATCGTCACCAATCCCGACACCCAGACCGGCACCGGCACAGGTCTGCTCACCGTCAATGCCCGCGCCACTGTCACATCCGCTTCGCCGGCTACCGGTGCTCAGGGGGCAACCAACCTCAATGTTACCATAACCGGTACGAATTTTATCGCCGGTGCTCCACTGGCCGCCGTTTTTTCAGGCACAGGTATTACTGTTAATTCTACCACTTATGTCGATGCAACTCATATCACTGCCAATGTTGCCATAACTGCCGGTGCGACTATCGGTGCCCGGACAATTACTGTTACTAACGGAGATACCGGTGTTTCAGCCGCCAGCGGTAGTATTTTTACCGTATTCAATCCGACGGCAATTTACATCACCTCGGTTTCTCCGACCACAATTGGTCAGGGAGCAACCAACGTGTTGATGCATATTTACGGCTCCAACTTTGTCAATGGAGCCACGATCTCCATGCAACGCACAGGTGGCAGCAGCTCGCGTATCACATTGGTAAGCTCCGGAACCTCATCTGGTGCAACAACCTTTATAGACTCTACACACCTTACCGTGCTCGTAAACGTCAGTACCAGTAGTGTCTCAGCACACGATGTTACCATAACAAATCCTGACACAACTACGTTCCAACTTTTATCGGCACTCAGCACTACTGCAGCACCAACTATCACCTCCATCGCTCCTACCAGCATGTTGCAAGGCACCGGTGCCGACATTACCATCACCGGCACAGGTTTCCAGACAGGTGCAACGGTTTCTTTTCCCGGCACAAGCAGTGGCATCACTCTTAGTAATGTTGTCATTACAAGCGCCACGTCGATTACCGCTCACGTCGACACTACAGCATCGGCAACTTTGGGTGTACAGACAGTGACTGTCGCTAACCCGGATTTCGGAAAAGCAACCACAACCTTTAATGTCTTCAGTGCCACAGCCCCAACATTGACCTCCATGACACCGGCAACAATCGGTCAGGCTGCGACGGCATTGAATGTTGACGTGTATGGCACCAATTTTGACGCCTCTATCGCCAGTCCGGGTGGGCTCAACTTCGGTAGCGGTGTTACCACCAACAGTGTGACTTTTGTTGATGCAACTCACCTAAAAGCAAACATCACTCTTTCTACTTCAGCCACTGCCGGTGCACATGTCGTCACTGTAACCAACCCAAATCTTGAAGCCGGAACCGGATCTATCCTTACGGTTACCGCCCGTCCTGGATCTGCTTCAATAAGCCCGACAACTGGGTCCCTCGGGACAACCTTCGACATCGCGATCACCAGTTCCGGATTGGCTGCCGGTCCCGGTTTCGATGTCACCGTAAGCGGTACAGGCGTCACCGTCAACACGCACACCCTCAACAGTGCCACTTCGGTTACTGCCAATGTATCTATTGATTCGAGTTACCTTGTTGCTCCGCTCGGCGCCAGAACCCTCACTCTCTCTAACGGTGATTACGGTGTCAGAACTGCAACGTTGACCATCCGCGGGGGAGCTCCAACTGTTATTTCCGCTTCACCGGCTATCAAGCAGGGCGCTGTTGCCCAGGACGTGACAATAACCGGTACCAACTTCTATCCCGGTGCTACGGTAACCTTCAGCAATACCGGTGTTGCTGTCGGTTCTGTCACGTTCGTTGACAACAATACCTTAAAGGCCAACGTTACCTTGACCGCTTCTGCAACAACCGGCATTAGCAATATTACGGTAACCAACTCCGACACCCAGACGGCCACAGGTACTGGGATCTTCACCGTAAGTTCCGGCCCGACAGTTACCTCCAACACCCCTACCCAAGGTGGTCAGGGGTCAACTCTTGATGTAACGATCAACGGCACTGTTTTTGATTCTGGTGCTGCGGTTATCTTCAGTGATACCGGTATTACGGTAAATTCTGTCACCGGCAGCGGTTCCACACTTATAGCCAACATTTCCATTGACCCGGCTGCGCTCAAAACTACCCGGAGTATCACCGTAACCAACCCGGATGGCAGCTCTTCAGCAGGCGGCTCATTCGACGTTATTCTGCCGGTAACTACGACAGTTGGCGCTTTGTCCTTCAGCAAGGTCACTGCCAGCAGCATCACCGTTACTGCTGCATTCACCAATGACAGCAATAGTAATAACGGCTGCATTATCAAGTGGGGAACGTCCGACGGTTCTTACCCCAACAGTGCAACCGCCATAAGAGGCACAAGTGGCTATTCCGCAACCGTTTCCGGCCTGACTGGTGGCGCAGACGGCGCTGGGAAAGCATACTATTTTCAGGCAACCTTCACTGACGCTGATGGCATTGTCGGCACGGCAATCCTTTCTGGTCTGCAGGCCACCAAGGCAAGCGATTTGATGCACGACAGCCTGAACATTTCTTCGGCAAAATGGGATCAGGGATGGGGCACTGATGGCGGTAAATACGGCGCTTTCAGCTGTTCAACCTGCCACGCCAAAAACACCACCAACAATAAACTGGTTGCCGGTACGGTTACTGCTCCCATGGGTACCTGGAGCTCATCAACAACAAACTCACTGACGGTAGAGTACACAGGCACTCTCGGTGTTGATGGAGCCCATGCCACCTCCACAAATGTCTGCGAAGCATGCCATAGCCGTACAAACCACCATCGCTTTAACAACGGTGGGGCAAACCATATGGGAAATGAAGACTGCCTTAAATGTCACAGCCATAAAGAAAGCTTCATGCCGACCTGTATTGAGTGCCACTCAACTGCTCAGGGCACAAACAGCTCCCGTCGTAAGATCATCGGTAACGGTGGCGATTTCTTCACCAATATGTCTTCGCATGGCAAATCCACCGTCAAATCCTTGTCCTGCAATGCCTGCCATGATTCAGTCAACCACAGGACCTATTCGGATGGCACAAGTGTTCTCTTGAAGAATGCCGATGGTGGGGCTTCGGCGCTCTATGATGGTACGCCTGCAACCGCCGTGGCTGTGAAGAACACCTGTATCTCCTGCCATGATGCTGACGGCGCAAAAGTCATGGGAACCAACGCAACAACACCGTTTGCCGGCTCCGGCGACATGAAAAGCCCGGCCAACATCAGCCAGTATTGGCCGGCCACAGGTAGCGCCCACGAAACAAAGATGGTCTGTTTCAACTGCCACGGTAACTCAAAAGGCGTTGACGGAAGCACCACGAACCCCAGCTACAACGGCCACGCCTCAGGTAATAAACATGTACTGCAGGACCCGGGGTATGATGTTGTGAACCCCAACAATTACTGTTTCAACTGTCATAATGCCGCATCAACCAATCTGAACAAATCATCAAAAGATATCGCCGGTGAAATGGCAAAAGCCAACAAGCATACAACAGCAAAATGCTTTGACTGTCATGGCGACGAAGCCAACAGTATCGACAGCATGCACTCACTGCGCTCCGGATCACAGGCTGCCGGGTCAGGACTTATCGCCAACAATATTTCCAATGCCACCGGCAGGAGCATGACATGGTCGGCAGCAAGTTGGGGTGGCGCTACTGCGTCTGTTAATCTGGCTTCAAATACCGTATCTTCTGAATATCAGATTTGCTTCAAGTGCCATGCAACTACCGGCACAGGAATAACACCAGCATCACCTTATAATGTTGGTACTGCAGCTGCAGCGTTGACCAATTTGGCATTGGAATTCAACCCGAACAACGCCTCACGTCACCCAGTAGGTAGCGCATTAGCCGCATCAAACCGCCTTACATCAGCAAAACTTGCCGGCGGATGGACGCCGGGACAAGTTATGACCTGTTCAGATTGCCACGCCACCGATACGGCCGCATCCAAGGGGCCTCACGGTTCATCAGTTAAATGGATGCTGGCAGGTACCAACAAAGCATGGCCATACACCACGGCAGCAGGTAACGGTGGCAGCACGGGAACTTTATTCAGAGTTGCAACATACAATACCGGTGTCGGCACCAAGGACGGCCTGTTCTGCTTGAACTGCCATACGGTAACCGGAAGCAACAACTGGCACTCCTACGGTGATGTTACTGGAGGTGAACATGGCGGCAATGCCATTATGGCTTGTGCTTCCTGTCATATCAGGGTGCCCCATGGCGGCAAGATTTCTCGTCTGCTGCAGACTACAAATGCACCAGCGCGGTACCGGTCAAACGGCAGCACTGCAACTTCAAGCTTTGATATCTGGGGTTCTGCTGTAAATATCAAGGGTTCGTCATTCAGCAGCGCCAATTTCAACTCTTCCTGTAGTCAGCATGACAATGGCGGAGTTGGCGGCGAAGCGTGGTAATCCAGCCGGTTCATGGTTAGAACGAAAAAAGCCGGGGGCTCCCCCGGCTTTTTTCGTGAATGCTCTGGCCCCACAAAAATCATTCTTGCTATAGTCTGACGATGCAACTTAATTTATTCGGAGCATTTGTATGAAAAAATCTATCGCAATTATCCTGTTACTGTTTGCTGTACTTGTCGGATGTAAAGACTCAACTCCACTTAAAGTGATTGAATCACCCAAAACTACCTCCCCCGCTGGTGAAGCATCGCACAACCTTATTGTGCGCTACAACAAGTTATTGAGCGAAGGCTACA
>CAIYZD010000382.1 GCA_903930585.1 uncultured Geobacteraceae bacterium
AGTCATCAGAGCTGCCATCTTCCGAAATTCCTGAAATGGTGATGTCGACGGTACCGAGGCGGATGTGGTCGGATGATGTCATCGCCTGAGCAGCATCTTCCAACTGCTTGGCAAGGCCACTGATCAAACCGTCAACTTCCGCTTTTGTGATACCCTCCAGTAGTTTGAGTGTACCGATACCCCGTGATTTTAGAATCTGCGTAAAGCGGTTGAGGAACAGGCTCAGCTCCTGAGGTTGCTCATCGATGACCAGTTCGTTGTCCACCACCATCAGGGTAATTTCCGGTCGGGATTGCAGCATGACTTCGATACTGGCAAAAACCTGTGATGAAAGGCGTGCAACCTGAGGGTGCGATACGCCATATAAAGAGGCATTAGCGGTCGCTGACAGCAGGTGTCGTATAAAGGCGTGAATAGTATTGTGACTATCGTTACTCATATTTTTTCCCTGAAATTATGCGTAGCGCCTCTTCCGCCAGGTGGGCACTATCGCCGGAACCGCTGGCAAAACGTTCAAGCAGCGGACGGGAGTCTGTCGCCGGGTATTTAGCCAGAGAGGCAATAATATCTGCTTTTAGTTTAGTCAGTTGCCGGGAGTGAAACAGACTTCTCGAACCGAGAATTCTGGCAAGTTCCGGTAAGACCTCGGCACGACCGATCTCTCCGAGCGCATGCACTATGGCGCATTTTCTGTCACATTCACTCTGCGAGTAGCCGCCCTGCGCCAGTAAAACAGTCAGTTTTGCCGCAATTGCCGGAGAATCACATCGTTCAGCAAGTTGAATTGCCGATACGAGCAGCTCCTGATTCTGACTGTCTAAATTAACCATTACCAGTTTTTCGGCTTGCGGATCACGTAAATACACGAGCGTTTTCAAGGTTTCATGACGGAGGCGATGATCTTCACTCCGCAGCAATGGACGGATTTGGGTAACAACTGAAGGATCTTTTTGGGAAGCAAGAATAATCAGCAGGTTACGCAGAAAATACCAGCGTGTGTCACGCAACCGGTTGATGATCGGCACCTGTGTCATCGGGCCCATTTCAATGAGGAGGTCTATATAAAATCGCCGTATCGACATATTCTTCTCTTCGGCTAAACGATCCAGCAGCGTCTCTACGAACTGGTAACCAATTTTTATGATCAGTGACCGGATATCACCATAGTGCCGTTTGCCCCAGATAGTGAGGCCATCGAGGATCTCCTCCAAAAACTCACGCCGTCCGTATACTTCGCGTAGCCGGTACTGAGTTTCAAGTGGAAATGTACTGTCAGAAAGCTGGCTGATCATCGCGAGTAACTGGCCGTAGTCGCCAGTCATGAGGAAAAAGCCGAACATGTCAGCCAAATTTTGCAACAACAGGTCGCGTTCTTCCGGAGACTCAATACCCTCACGGACCAGATTCATCAGGATCTGCCCGATACTCCCCTCAATGGCTCGGGTTTCCACCGTTGTCATCAGGTCAGAGACCTCTTCCATGCCAAGGCGGGGAACCTGGTCGGATGCAATAATCCGGTAGAGTTTTCTTTGATAATCATCAGAAGCAAATTCTTCAGAATCAAGTTCCCGGAAGATCGTCTTAATTTTTTGAGATACTTCGTTTTCGCCGGATATCTCTTTATATCTGTTTTGAGGTTGTCTGGCTTTAGTCCCAAGACGATTCAGCAGGCCGAATACGACCGGAGATACACTGAGTCGCTCATGACTGATATCATCAAGCGTTTCAATGATGG
>CAIYZD010000383.1 GCA_903930585.1 uncultured Geobacteraceae bacterium
ATGAACCAGGCGGTTACCTACCTGCTCGACAATGCCGTAGCCGGTAATGCGTGAGCCTGGATCTATGCCGAGAACGATCATGCTGCGGTACCTTTGCTTATGCGGAAATTGCAACTGCCAAAAAAACAGGCGTCCAATTATTTGGACGCCTGAAGCAAAAATAAATCCGGTGGCGGTCTCTACTTACGCAAGACCTTGATAATGGCGCAGATATCCTCTTCGCCAAGGCCGGCATCAACCCCTGCCTGGTACACCTTGCTTGCTGATTCGGCTGCCGGCAGGGTCAGGCCAACCAGTCGTGCCGCGTTCATGACCATATGAAGCTGGTCGTTGACATATTTGAGGGCAAGACTGCGGGAAAAGTCACCACGTGCCATAGCGCGGCCTTTCTGGTGGAAAAGGGGCGACGCTACTCCGCGGGTGTCGAGAACTTCCAGTATCTTGTCCGCGTTGAAGCCCATTTTCTCACCAAAGACCAAACCTTCAGCAAGAACCTGCACCAACTCGGCCTGCACAAGATTGACGATAAACTTCATCTTGGTGGCGTCGCCAATCTGGCCGACATGAATGGTATTCAGACCGAAGAAGGAGAACGGTTCGCGGCATTTGCCCGCCAAAGCGGGGTCACCGGCAGTGATGATCGTCATAAGCCCGTTGACTGCGTGATCTTTGCTCCCCCACACCGGCGCATCCAGATAGTGAACATTCTTCTTTGCGCACTCTTCTGCGAGTTTCATCGTTGTTTCAAGAGAGTGTGAGCCCATATCAGCCAGAATGGTTCCGCTGTCTATGCCGGCCAGAATGCCCTTCTCGCCAAAAAAGAGCGGTCCCAGTTCGTCACCTTCGGGGACGATCGCGATGACAAGATCGCGCCCTTTAGCCGCTTTGAAAGCTGAAGTTGCGCCCTTGGCCCCCGACGCGGTCAATTCCTGTACGACCGCCGGTTCTAAATCAAATACGGTCAGTTCATAGTTTGCCTTGGCCAGATTAACGGCCATATGTCGCCCAACAGTACCAAGCCCGATAAAACCGATTTTCCTCAACATGCAATACCTCCTATAGGTAGCTATTATAAAATAATGCGTTAATTTATATTAGTTTTGGCCGACTGGCAATAATCAAATACGATTGCTCCCGGTTTTTGTCAATTTTATCTCATCGGGAGATGGTGACGCCAATCCGATCACATACTCCTGCCAACCTGCAGTTTGAACAGCGCGGCGAAACCGGGTGACAATGATTCTGCCCGAATGCGACCAACAGGTCGTTGATCTCGATCCAGTACTGTGGGGGGAGTCGTGAGCGTAATACCTGTTCAGTCTCGTCAGCGCTTTTCGTCGCAACATAGCCAAAACGGTTGCATATACGGTGGACGTGGGTGTCTACGCATATCCCCGGTTTTCCAAAACCGAGAGTTACCACCAGATTGGCTGTTTTGCGCCCGACCCCTTTGAACCGGAGCAGTTCATCAATACTGTCAGGTACGATTCCATGGTGCTGTTCCACAAGTTCTTGCGACAACAGTGTTATCTGGGCGGCCTTAGTGCGATAAAATCCGGCCGGATAGATTAATTCTGATATCTCTTCCGTAGTCAGCATCTGCATCTCTTCCGGAGTCTGAGCCCGCGCAAAAACCCGTGC
>CAIYZD010000384.1 GCA_903930585.1 uncultured Geobacteraceae bacterium
AGTACGCTCAATTCCCCGCCGGATTGCCCACACGAAGTATTTCCAATGATAGAACATTCGCTGAATATGGATCCGACCGGAAACAGTCTCATCCAAGATATAAACTATTTGGCAAAGCTATCAATAGGCCACGCTCTAAAGCGACACCGTTTTCCACCCGGTAATGACTCTCATACAAATTGATTTTGCCTTTTTGATACATACCTATCACAACGTCGTGGATCTCACATATAGCGCAGTGGTGTTCACAATCGACCGTTTTTGTGCATGAGAAATAGCGGCTCGAAAAAATGTTAAAAAATTAGGGATACTTTTTTTAAACATGTTCGAATATACTGGCTCCTTTTTGAACAGTAGCTGGGCAACCCCTTATAGGCACCTGCTCGAACAACTTTCGAAAGGACATCAGATGAGACGAGAAGCGTGCGAAATCAAAAACCGTGAGAGTATAGATCAAATAATCAGACAATGTCTCGTCTGCAGAATAGGTCTGGTGAAGGATAACGTCCCGTACATCGTTCCGGTTTCATTCGGATACGTGAATAACAGTATCTATTTCCACACGGCAGCAGAAGGGATGAAGATCGATTTTATCAGTGCACGGAACATCGCCTGTTTTGAATTCGAGCAGGGTATCAGCCTGCTGGCGCACGGAAACATCCCGTGTGACTGGGGGTTCTCGTACCAGAGCGTGATCGGACATGGCAGAATTGAGGAAGTGACCGCCCACAATGACAAGGTCAGGTGGCTGAATCTGATAGTGAAACAGTATGTGGATGGTGAGTGGCCGATGGCAGTGGCACAAGTCGCAGGAACCAGAGTGTGGCGACTGGAAATTGAGAGTATCAGCGGCAAACAGTCGGAAGACCATTTCTGCTCATAGGACTACAAAACAGTTGAAGCAATCGCCCTGAAACCTCATGTGCCATTCCTTGCACATACTTCAAATTCCGTATATACTCTTCTATCTGAAATATGCGTTGAAAGATGATCATGGAACCAATAGTCACCTATAAAGAACGATGTCGGCGTTGTTATTCATGCGTGCGAAGCTGCCCGGTCAAAGCAATCAAGGTTGACGGCGGATTTGCGCAGATTATGTACGAACGCTGCATCGGCTGCGGCAATTGCCTGAGCTGCCCGCAGAATGCCAAGGTCGTGGTTGACCGCATGGTCAGAACGCAGGAGATGCTGGCGTCCGGTTCCCCGGTTGTAGCGGTTCTCGGCTGTTCGTTCCCGGCCTTTTTTCATGCCCTGCGACCGGGTCAACTGGTCGCAGCCTTAAAGAGCCTCGGCTTCAGTGAAGTCCATGAGGGGGCATACGGCGCACATATGATCGCCGGCAGCTACCACAATATGCGCCGGACGTCCGGACACTCCCTCATTTCATCGCATTGTCCGGCAGTTGTTGATCTCATTGAGCGCCATTATCCTTCGCTCGTAGACAATATCATGCCATTGGTTTCACCGATGATTGCCATGGGGCGCTTTATCAAGAATATCCTTGGAGAAGAAACCAGGGTGGTGTACGTCAGCTCCTGTATCGCCGCCAAATTCGAAATTCAGGCGGAGCCTTCAGGAGCAATCGATGTCGTACTGACCTACCAGGAAATTGACAAGCTGTTCAAGAACAGGGGCATATCGCCGGCTGGTTTGGCTGAAATGCCGTTCGACGGGGTTGATCCGGGCACCGGTCGTCTTTTTTCGCTTTCCGGCGGCCCCTTTAAGGTGTTCGATATCCAAACCGATTTCCAGGATAATGAAAACATCAGCGCCGAAGGTGAAACACACACCATCGGCATTATCCGTGATCTGGCTGCAGGCCGCATTTCACCGGCGCTTGTCGATCTTCGTTTCTGCGATGGCGGATGCATAGATGGACCGGTCCGCGACAAAGAGCTTAATCATTTTTTCAAACGCAAGCTGATTGTATGTCACAACAGTGCCCCCCCTGCGTATGACACCGCCCCTCATTACCGCTCAAATGCACCTTTTCCTGATCTTGCCCGTTCATATTCGGACAAGTCGGTAAAACTCGCGACTCCCGGCAAGGATGACATTAAACGCATCCTCCATTCCACAAACAAATTTACGCAGGGAGATGAGCTTAACTGCCGTGCGTGCGGCTACAACACGTGCCGTGAACACGCAGTTGCGGTATTTCAGGGACTTGCCGACATCGAAATGTGCCTTCCCCACAATATGCAGACGATTGAGGACGAGCAGGGGCGCCTCATGCAGAAGTATGAACTGGCACAACGGGAGCTGGATCGGCAGGCGGGGGACGATTTGATCGTCGGCAATGACACCGGAATCAAAGCGGTAATGGAACTGATCTACCAGGTCGCTCCCACACCGACAACCGTGCTGATCAGGGGCGAAACCGGCACCGGAAAGGAACTGACCGCACGAGCCATCCATCGCCAGAGCCAGCGAAACGACAAGCCGCTCATGACTGTCAATTGCACGACACTTACCGATTCACTTCTCGAAAGTGAACTGTTCGGCCACAAAAAAGGCTCATTTACCGGGGCGATTGCCGACAAGAAGGGGCTATTCGAGGCAGCCAACGGCGGAACCATCTTTTTGGACGAGATAGGCGATATCACCCCCAAACTGCAGGCTGAACTGTTGCGGATACTTGATTTGGGAGAGGTGCGCCCCGTTGGCAGCGTTGCCGCAAAAAAAATCGACATTCGCTTGATAGCAGCCACCAACAAGGATCTTGAGCAGGGTGTCCGCGAAGGATGGTTTCGGGAGGATCTGTATTATCGCCTGAATGTATTCTGTATTGAACTGCCGCCATTACGCAATCGCGCTGAGTCTGTGCCGGAACTGGCACGGCATTTTCTTGACAAGGCCAGAAAAAAGCTTAACAAGGCCATCGCCGGCATCGAAGACCGGGCCGTCAAGGCGATGCAGCATTATCCCTGGCCCGGGAATATCCGTGAGATGCAGAATGTTATCGAACGTTCGGCGGTCCTGGTTAAAGATGGCGTTATCCGCCTGGAAAATCTCCCCACCGTTTTTGCCGATACCTACGAATCCTGCCCCGACGTGGATATCCTCCGTCGCCGTGTCTCATTCAAGGCCGAGCGCGAGCTCCAGGTTGTCCGCACCGAAAAGAATATCATTGTCCGTTATCTCGACGAAACCGGCGGAAACGTAGCCAAAGCCGCCCGCATGGCAAACCTGCCCCGCCGCACCTTTTATCGACTTCTTGAAAAACATGGCATCGAAGTTATCCGTCGTGCAAAATCGATTTTCTGACTGCCATATTTCCCCCGAACGCGGAATACCGCTTTACAATTAACCATTCAAGTGGTCATTTTCTTTTTGGCTTGGGTTGCGCCGCCTCTGGTTCTACCGTGGGGAGATTAAAGCAAACAACATTGTAATCTGTTGTAAAAAGCAAGGCGCCATCATGGTTAAATGTTGTGTGTACCTGGAAATGATCGGCAATGGCATAATCGGATTTTCCATTGCAATATTCTCCTGAAACATCAAAAGCCGTCGATGCCACCCGGTTATATTCAGCCTTATATTCATTCACAGGAGATTTGTTAGGTGATTTGTCTCGTAAACCGGTGTAAAATGCGGTGTTGTACACAACGGACTTAACCGCAATTGCATTAGGATAAAGCTCTCTAAAACTACCCGTAGTAACATATTTTGTCTCAACGGCCCCTGCTCCAACCGGCGCAAGCAGCGCCACGCACAGTCCCAATATCCAGATAACCTTACTCATCAAATACCCCCTTTTATAGAAAATATGGTGACAACCCTCTTTTCCGCAACTTAATGCAAAGCAAATCGCCAGCCAAGAACCGCCAATACATAATAAAGAGGCTTTTATTATGTATTGGCAGTCAGTTACGTTGATTTGTCTCATCGTAATCGGGTGTGGTATATGCTGTTGAGCCTCAAAATTTGACGGAACCTCAATATATTGACGAAAATTTTGAAGGGTTTTTTTGGAAATCCATGCAATAAGAATTTTTCTCATGGCGGTTATTATGCAAAATTTTCAGGTAAAATTATAATAAAGCATAAAATGGCAAAATGGCCATTTTATGCTTTACGTTATATAATAGTGTATACTTTTGGCCATACATGTGCCAATTTTGACGCATCTTTTTACTTTAAAACCAACATACTCCATTAAATCCTATTTCAACATGCTGTTATTATTAATATTTTATTTATATAATGTATTTGGCACGATATTGGCTTTACATATTTTACATTCGTTAATACGAACTCTGAATCAAACTATA